>NZ_QSTQ01000005.1:0-116163 GCF_003438275.1 Collinsella sp. OM07-12 | reverse complement strand
CTATTTGCTCAATGTGTTCGGCTGAGATCGGAAATCAACCCGCGTGTCACAGCGGAGCTGATTCAGTTGAGATTGCCTGAACATTCCGCCCCTCTTTACGCCCTCGGGTATACTCAAAAGCTACTGATTCGATTTGATGCCCAGCAACAGCAGAGGGGATAGTATATGTGCGGTTTTGTCGGTTTTGTCGGTGGGACGGATAACCAATCCGAGGTGCTCACCAAGATGATGGACCGCATCGTCCATCGCGGTCCCGACATGGGCGGTCAGTTTATCGACGGCCGCGTTGCCCTCGGCTTCCGCCGCCTGTCGATCCTCGACCTGACCGAGGCTGGCGCCCAACCCATGGCCAACGAGGACGGTAGCGTCGTCATTGTCTTCAACGGTGAGATCTACAACTTCCAAGAACTCCGTTCCGAGCTCGAAGCCAAGGGCTACAAGTTCCATTGCGGCGCCGACACCGAGAGCCTCCTGCACGGCTACGAGGAGTGGGGCGAGGCCGTCCTCGATCGCCTGCGCGGTATGTACGCCTTCGTCATCTGGGACAAAAAGAAGAACAAGCTTTTTGGCGCCCGTGACATCTTTGGCATCAAGCCGCTTTACTACTATCCCATGTCCGATGCGGGCGACGGCGCTCCGGGCGTGCTCTTTGGCTCCGAGATCAAGAGCTTCCTAGACTACCCGCACTTCCACAAGGCGGTCAACAAAAAGGCTCTGCGTCCGTACATGACGCTGCAGTATTCGGCAACCGAGGAGACCTTCTTCGAGGGTGTCTACAAGCTGCCGCCGGCGCACTACTTTACCGTCGATATCCCGACCGGCAAGATGAACATCGAGCGCTACTGGGATTGCGATTACTCTGCCGTCGAGAAGCCGTTCGAAGAGTATGTCGATGAGCTGGACGAAGTCGTGCACGAGAGCGTCGAGGCCCATCGCATCGCCGACGTCAAGGTCGCGTCGTTCCTCTCCGGTGGCGTCGACTCCAGCTACATCGCCGCTTGCCTCATGCCCGACAAGACCTTCTCGGTGGGCTTTGACTACAAGAACTTCAACGAGACCAACTACGCCAAGGAGCTTTCCGATAAGCTCGGCGTCGAAAACGTTCGCAAGATGATTACCGCCGACGAGTTCTTCGGTGCGCTCGAGGACATCCAGTATCACATGGACGAGCCGCAGTCCAACCTGTCTTCCGTGCCGCTGTGGTTCTTGGCCGAGATGGCCCGCAAGGACGTCACCGTCGTGCTTTCGGGCGAAGGCGCCGACGAGCTCTTTGGCGGCTACGCCTACTACGAGGACACGGTCCCGGTGCGCAAGTACAAAAAGATGGTGCCGCTGCCCATCCGTCGCGCGCTCGGTAACCTGGCGCTGCATATGCCGTACTTCAAGGGACATAACTTCCTGGTCAAGGGTGCCGAGATCCCCGAGAAGTCGTTCCTGGGACAGGCTCTGGTATGGCCGGAGCGCGAGGTCGACGGCGTGCTCAAGCCCGAGTACAACACCGGCGATGGCGCCTTCGAGCTTGCCGCTCCCATCTATGCGCGCGTGAAGGGTCAGCCCGAGCTGGTCAAGAAGCAGTACCTGGACATGAACATGTGGCTCCCGGGCGACATTCTGCTCAAGGCCGACAAGATGTGCATGGCGCACTCGCTGGAGCTGCGCGTGCCCTTCCTGGACCGCAAAGTCATGGAGTTCGCCGAGCACATTCCCGACCGCTACCGCATCAACGAGAACGGCAACAAACAGGTACTCCGCCACGCTGCCAACAAGTCGCTGCCCGATGAGTGGGCCACCCGTCCCAAGGTGGGCTTCCCGGTGCCGATTATCTACTGGCTGCGCGAGCAAAAGTGGTACGACTATGTCAAGGAGTACTTCACCGCGCCGTGGGCAAGCGAGTTCTTCGATACCGACGAGCTCATGCACCTACTCGATCTGCACTTTGCGGGCAAGGGCGATTTCCAGCGCAAGATCTATACGCCGCTCGTGTTCTTGGTGTGGTACAAGCGCTTCTTTATCGACGAGGACCAGCCCACTGTTCAGGCTGCCTAGCCTCGGCTTACGAACGCCTGCGCGTAACGGCTCCTCCGGGAGCCGTTTTTGCGTGGGTGCGTTTCAGTTACTATAAAAACCGTCCCTGCCAAATGGCTGAGAAAGGTGAAAGATGCACCATTCGGATTCCGCGACCGTGACCACGGTCGATACGCTTGCCAAGCTTCTCGATGTGTGCGGCGAGCTGCGCGCATCAGAGCAGGTTGACGAGCGTGCCGTGACCGGCTGCTCGTTTGATTCGCGCGCGGTCTCGGCAGGTGACGTGTTCTTCTGCAAAGGTGCTGCCTTTAAGCCCGCGTTTTTGAGCATGGCGCTCGATGCTGGCGCCGTCGCATTTGTGTGCGAGGAGTCGCTGGTCGAGTCTCTGGAGCCGCTGGCGAAGGAGAGCGGTGCTGCGATGCTGGTTGTTGATAGCGTCCGCACGGCCATGGCCCTGTTGCCGCCGGAGGTCTACGACCGTCCCGACCACGACGTCAAGATCGTGGGCATCACCGGCACCAAGGGAAAGACCACGGCCGCTTTTATGCTCCAGTCCATCATCAAGGCGGCGGGCGAGTCCTGCGGCATGATCGGCTCGGTGAGTACCGACGATGGTATCGAGTGCTACGAGAGCACCAATACTACGCCCGAGGCCCCCGAGGTCTGGCGCCATATCGCCAACTGCCGCACGTCCGGTCGCCAGTCCATGGTCATGGAGGTCTCGAGCCAGGCGCTCAAGTACCAGCGCGTCGAGAACCTGCCGTTTGACGTGGCGTGCTTCCTCAACATCGGCCGCGACCACATCTCGCCGATCGAGCACCCGACCTTCGAGGATTATTTTGAGAGCAAACTCAGGATCTTTGACCAGGCAAAGACCGCCGTGGTGAATCTGGGCACCGAAGAGGTCGACCGTGTGCTGGAGGCAGCGTCGACGGCCGAGCGCTTGGTGACCGTTGGCGTCGAGCATCCCGAGGCAAGCCTGTGGGCGAGCGACGTACGCATGGTCGGCTTTAGCATCGAGTTCAACTTGCATGGCCTGTGTGCCGACGAGTCCGAGGCGGGGGAGAAGGTCCTGCTGGGTATCGCGGGAGACTTTAACGTGGAGAACGCGCTGGTCGCTATCGCCGCTGCGCGCGAGATCGGCATCGGTATCGATGCCATCAAGAAGGGCCTCTCCAAACTGCGTGTGCCGGGCCGTATGGAGGTCGTGGAGTCGAAGGACGGCCGCGTGATCTGCGTCGTTGACTATGCGCACAACCAGCTTTCGTTCCGTTCGCTTTTCTCGTCGGTCAAGCGCGCGTTTCCCGCCAGCCCCGTCATTGCGCTGTTTGGCGCCGCCGGCGGCAAGGCTCAGGAGCGCCGCGAGCAATTGCCACGCGAGGCCGCACCATATTCCGACCTGATGATCTTTACGAACGAGGATCCAGCTCACGAGGACCCGATGAAGGTCTGTCGCGAGCTTGCCGAACATGTTCCCGACGATACGCCGAACAAGATCATCCTCGATCGCGAAGCCGCTGTGCATGCGGCGTTCAAGGCGGCGCGCGAGGAGTACGTCAACCCCGATGCTCCCACCATTGTCTTGCTGCTGGCAAAGGGTGACGAGGAGCTCATGCACGTGGGCGACGAATTCGTGCCCATCGAGAGCGACCTTTCGCTGGCCAATCGCCTGATCGATGTTACCCAGTTTGACTAATGAACCATGATGGCGGCGGCGCCCTGAGTACGCTGTCGCCATAAGCGTGTTCCCTCAATCAAAACATGCCGTCCAAGTCCAAACCCTTCTACGTAAACGGAGTAACCATGTCCCACAACACCCTGCCGACCGTTGCCGAGCTTTCGGGCGAGATGCGCGAGCGCTTGGCCAAGGTTAAGTACGTCTTTACCGACCTGGACGCCACCATGCTCGCGCCCGGCTCGTGCGTGCTGCGCGACAACGACGGCAACCCCTCGACCAAACTCGTCGAGGCCGTCGTGGCGCTCGCTCGCGCTGGTATTCAGGTGGTTCCTACCTCGGGCCGCAACCGTACCATGATCCACGAGGACGCGCGCGTGCTTGGCCTCAACTCCTACATTGGTGAGATGGGCGGCCTGGTCATGTACGACCTCAAAGCCAACGATTGGGAGTATCTGACCGGCGACATGCCTTACGACCCCGCCTGTGGCCTTACTCCGCACCAGGTGATCGAGCAGACCGGCGTGTGCGAGAAGATCCTTGCCCGCTGGCCGCACAAGATCGAGTACCACAACGACATGTCGACCGGCTACAAATACCGTGAGGTCACCGTCGGCATGCGCGGCGATGTGCCCGACGATGAGGTCCAGGCCATCCTGGACGAGGCCGGCTGCGGTCTGATCTGGGCTTGCAACGGCCATCTGACTCACCTGTCCAAGCCGACGACGCTCGAGCTCGATCGCGTCGAGGACGGCCGGGCATTCAACATCAATCCCGCGGGCCTCAACAAAGGCGTCGCTATTGCGCGCTTCTGCGAGCACCTAGGGATCGAGCGCGAGGAGACGTTGGCGCTCGGCGATTCCGAGTCCGACTTTTACATGGCCGATCACGTGGGCACGTTCTGCCTGGTCGAGAATGGCCTGACGAGCGCCGGCGCGCCCGAGTTCCTGGCTGCTTGCGAGAACGCTTTCGTTACGCGCGGCAAGATTGTCGACGGCTGGGTGGCAACGGCTGAGCTGCTTGTTGCGGCCCGTTCATAGCGCGACGCATCACGCGTGGCCGCATTTTTCGAGAGAGAATCTGGTGAGGTAATGTCCGATATCGAGAATCTGGCCGGGGACACGCGCCCCATCGGCGTGTTCGACTCGGGCCTGGGCGGCCTGACGGTCGCACGGGCAATTGCCACGGCGCTTCCGCACGAGTCTGTTTACTACTTTGGCGATACTAAGCGCTGCCCTTACGGCACTCGCACCGAGGATGAGGTGCGCTCGTTTGCGCTGCAGGCGGGGCGCTGGCTTTCGAGGCACGACGTCAAGATTATGGTCATCGCCTGCAACACGGCAACGGCCGCGGCGTTGCGTCTGGCCCAGCAGGTGCTCGACGTTCCTGTGATCGGCGTGATCGCGCCGGGCGCGCGTGCGGCCATCAACAGCACCCGCACGCGCCGCGTGGGCGTGCTTGCCACTAACCTCACCATCCGTTCGGGTGCCTACACGCGCGCCATCCAAGACCTGGATGCCGGCGTGGACGTGTACGGCTGCCCTGCCTCGAGTTTTGTCGAGGTCGTCGAGCACGAGCTCGCGTCGGGTGCGCACCTGCAGGAGCAGTGGCTCGAGAACGAGGATATCTTTGATACGCCTGCCGTGCGCGCGCTGGTCGGCGCCACGGTCGAGCCGCTGCACGATCGCGGCATCGATACCGTGGTGCTTGGATGCACGCATTTTCCGCTGCTGGTGGGGCCCATTCGCCATGCACTGGGGTCCGGGGTGCGCGTGGTGAGTTCTGCCGAGGAAACCACCCGCGAGCTGACCGATATCCTCACGCGCCGCGAGCAGCTGGCGGGCGACGCCGCCGAGCCGCAGCATCGTTTTGCCACGACGGCCGATAACATTGCTGAGTTTGCGGTGGCGGGCAGCTTTATCTTTGGACAGCCGCTCAAGAGCATAGAACATATCGATATCGATGAGCTGAAATAGATGTAAGGCCACCGACCAAAGGCTCACTTTCACCTTTTGCCGAAAGGATATTTCTATGGAGTACATGCAGGTCAACCGCGCCAACGGCCGCGCCGCCGATGAGCTGCGCCCCGTTAAGCTCACCCGTGGCGTCATGAAGCACGCCCGCGGCTCGTGTTTGGCCGAGTTCGGCGACACGCGCGTGCTGTGCGCCGCTACTATCGAGGAGGGCGTGCCGGGCTGGCGCAAGGGCGCCAAGGCCGGTTGGGTAACGGCGGAGTACGCCATGCTACCGGCATCGACCGGCAAGCGCTGCAAGCGCGAGCACGCCAACCGCAAAGGCCGCTCCATGGAGATCGAGCGCCTCATTGGCCGTAGCCTGCGTACCGTCGTCAACATGAAGGCGCTCGGCGAGTACACCGTCACCGTCGACTGCGACGTGATCCAGGCCGATGGTGGTACACGTACGGCAAGCATTACCGGCGCCTGGGTGGCGCTGCACGACGCCCTCGCCATGTGGGTCGAGGCAGGCAAGATCGAGCGCATCCCGCTTACCGGCCAGGTGGCTGCCATCTCCATGGGCGTTGTCGACGGCAATACGCTGCTTGACCTCGATTATTCCGAGGACAGCCATGCCGAGGTCGACATGAACCTCGTCGCCACCGACACCGGTGAGATGATCGAGCTCCAGGGCACCGGCGAGCAGGCGCCCTTCGACCGCAAACGCCTCAACGCCCTGCTCGACCTGGGCGACAAGGGTATCGCCGAGCTCATCGAGCTCCAGCGCCAAGCCCTCGCCTAACCTGCCAAAAAGGGACAGGTTTATTTTGGTAGGTTTTATCTGCGGAGACGTCTAGACACAAGACTGCCGTTGATTGAGAGGGGAGAGGCTAAGGTCCTCGCCGTCCTCAACACGGCATTGCTATAGAGACAAGGAGACCACTCATGGCACTTGAGAAGATCGACATCGACACCCTCGACCCGGCGGCGACCATCGTCGTGGCAACCGGAAACGCTCATAAGCTCACCGAGATCGAGGCCATTTTGGGCAAGGTCATGCCCGAGGTGCGCTTTGTGGCGCTCGGCCAGCTGGGCGATTTTGAGGACCCCGAGGAAAACGGCATGACGTTTTTGGAGAACGCCATCATCAAGGCGCAGGCTGCCGTCGAAGAGACGGGGCTCATGGCCATTGCCGACGATTCGGGCCTGGTCGTTGACGCGCTGGACGGTGAGCCCGGTGTGTATAGCGCGCGCTACGCGGGCGTTCACGGCGACGATGCCGCCAACAATGCCAAGCTGCTCGTTAACCTGGAAGGCGTGGCTGACGAGGACCGCACCGCGCGCTTTATGAGCGTCGTTGCGCTTATCGACACGGACGGTTTGGTCACCTATGGTGAGGGCGCCTGCGAGGGCGTTATCGCACACGAGGGCCGCGGCGATCACGGCTTTGGCTACGACCCGCTGTTCCTGCCGGTCGACACGCCGGGCAAGACCATGGCTGAGCTGACGGCGGACGAGAAGAACGCCATCAGTCATCGTTTCCACGCGCTTGAGCATCTGTCCGCCAAACTGACGGGCGAGGAGTAGGCTGTGCGTGCGGTGGTTCAGCGCGTGCTCAACGCCGGCGTGACGGTCGACGGCGAGTGCGTGGGCAAAATTGGGCGCGGCTATCTGGTGCTGCTGGGCGTGGGCCACGGCGACACGCGCGCCGAGGCCGATAAGCTGTGGGGCAAGCTCCGGGGCTTGCGCATTAACGAGGACGAGAACGGCAAGACCAACCTGGCACTTGCCGATGTCGACGGCGAGGTGCTCGTGGTGTCGCAGTTCACGCTGTTCGCCGATTGCCGTCACGGCCGCCGCCCATCGTTTACCGATGCAGGCGCCCCCGATGTCGCCAACGAGCTTTACGAGTACTTTTTGACGCTCGTTGCCCAAGATGTCGAGCACGTGGCACATGGCATCTTTGGCGCCGACATGAAGGTCGACCTGGTCAACGATGGCCCGTTCACCATCGTCCTGGACACGGACAACCTTTAGGTTACTCGGTTTTACCAAACCGCGTAACAACTGGTCATGCGAGGTTGTCGTCTGGTACGTATTTGGGACGGGGCTTATTTAGCTACTTGCGTGTGGTGGCAGCAGGGTGCTATAGTATTAGAGTTTTGTCTATCTTAGGGGTATTATCCCCTTTTTGAATTGCACCTTCTGGAGGCCCTGTTCATGGAAGAGATGGAAGTCAATCACGTCGACGACATCCACGAGAAGCTGACCGATATGGTGGGCGATCGCGTCAAGGTTAAGGCCAACATGGGCCGCACCCGCGTCGTCGAGCGCATGGGCACCATCAAGAGCGTCCACCCCGCCGTCTTTATCGTCGAGGTTGACGAGCGTCGCGGCCGCAAGTCGCGTCAGTCATATCAGTATATCGATGTCCTCACCGGTCAGGTTGAGCTGTTCGACCCCGAGAGCGGCGAGCATATCTTTACCCCGCTCGGCAATCAGCTCGAGGAGCATTAACGGTGACCGATCGGTCCCTGACTCTTTCCGCGCCGGCAAAGATTAACCTTTACCTGGGGGTTCATACCGAGCGCGATGACCGCGGCTACCACAGGGTCGATTCCCTGATGGCAGCCGTCGGTCTTTCCGATACCGTGACGGTCACGCCGGCACAGGCGCTGACCGTCCAGACGGTTCCGGCATCAGATTTTCCCATGCAAAAGAATACGGCGTATCGGGCTGCGGTTGCTATGGCCGAGCATTATGGTCGCGAGGCAAACATCTACGTGACGATTGAGAAGCACATTCCATTGTGCGCCGGCTTGGGCGGCCCCTCGACGGATGCGGCCGCGGTCATTGTCGCCTTGGCGGAGCTCTGGGGAATTGATCGCACCGATTCCACGCTCGACGACATTGCACGGGGCATTGGTGCTGACGTCCCGTTCTTTTTGCACGCGAGCCCTGCGTTCTACGTGGGTGGGGGAGACGTGCTGGCAACCGAGTACCCCGTGCTGCCCGCGACACCCGTCGTGCTGGTCAAGCCGCGGGAGGCGAGCGTTTCGACAATTGAAGCCTATCGACGTTTTGACGAGGCCCCGGTGCCTGCGGACAAGCCCGGCGCGATGGCTTCTGCCTTGCGTGCTGGTGATGCCGAGACGGCATATGCGCTCATCCATAACAACCTGGGTGTCATTTCCGCACAGATGGAGCCGCAGATTCAAACGGTTCTCGATTGGCTGCATAAACAGGACGGCGCCGTTGCTGTAGATGTGTGCGGATCGGGCGCCTGCTCGTTTGCCATTTGCGACACCGCCGCCACGGCCGAAAGGCTTGCCGGCGCTGCCCAGCAAAATGGCTGGTGGGCCTGCGCAACGGAGCTCATTTCCAACACGGTTCAGATCGACGCGCCAAAGAAATAAAAAATTATCTAGCACGTGGCGGAAATCTTTGTTACTATAGTCGAGCTAACGGGTTGTGGCTCAGTTTGGTAGAGCACTGCGTTCGGGACGCAGGGGTCGCTGGTTCAAATCCAGTCAACCCGACCAGAGCATGAGGAGGGACCGCTTCTTGCGGTCCCTTTTTTTAGCTATTGTTGTGATACCGCGATACCCGCGGTATACTCATTCGAGCTTGTCTCGCTGTATTGTGGAGGTCTACATGTTTGGACTGAGGGCTCCTGAGCTCATCATTATTCTCGTCGTTGTCCTGATTATCTTCGGGCCCAAGAACCTGCCGAAGCTCGGCAAGTCCCTCGGCTCTACCGTCAAGAATATCCGCGAGGGTATGGAGGGCGACGATAAGGCCGAGACCAAGCAGGCCGAGGAGGTCGTGGTCGAGCAGTCCGAGGAGGACAAGGAGATCGCTGAGCTCGAGGCCAAGCTCGCTGCTGCCAAGAAGAAGCAGGCAGAGGACAGCGACGCGGACGCAGAGTAGTTCCATCCCTTTGGGGTGAGCACCTGACCGGCTTGCCCGCAGGCTAGCCGGTCTTTTTTGTTTTGTTGACAGTTGATTGTTTGATCAGAGTTGGGGAGATATCCGTATGGACGCAAGCCAGATCGTACTGACCGCTGAGGGCCGCCAGAAGCTCGTCGAGGAGCTCGCTTGGCGTGAGGGCGATTACGCCAAGGAGATCGTCGAGGACATCAAGGAAGCCCGCGCGTTCGGCGACCTTTCGGAGAACTCCGAGTACGATGCCGCCAAGGACAAGCAGGCCCAGAACGCCGCTCGTATTGCCGAGATCCAGGCCATCCTCGCCAACGCTCAGGTTGCTGCCACCACGGGCGATCTGACCGTCTCCATCGGTTCCACCGTTTCTCTGATTGATCCCAACGGTGAGGTCATGGAAGTCACGCTCGTCGGTACCACCGAGACCAACTCGCTCGAGCACAAGATTTCCAACGAGTCTCCGGTTGGCCATGCCATCATCGGTCACGGCGAGGGCGACTCCGTCGAGGTCGTTACGCCTTCCGGCAAGACTCGCGTCTACACCATCGCCAAGATCGCACGCTAGACCACGGTCCCGCGTAAAGCTATGTTTTCGCTCCCTGGGACCGAATCCTGGGGAGCGTTTTAATTTGAGGAGCTAACTTATGGCAGAGAACCAGAACGCCGCCGATCAGGCATCGACGCTCAACGACGAGCGCGCCACCCGCCTGGCCAAGCGCGCCGCCCTGTTCGAGGCGGGCCAGAACCCTTATCCCGAGCACTCTGAGCTTGAGGACTACGTCGCCGATATCGAGGCTAAGTACGCCGGGCTTGCCGATGGCGAGGACACCGAGGACGTCGTGAAGATCGCCGGCCGCGTGGTCGCCAAGCGCGGTCAGGGCAAGATCATGTTCATCGTCGTGCGCGATGCGACTGCCGAGATTCAGCTGTTCTGTCGCATCAACGACATGGACGAGGCTACCTGGAATACGCTCAAGGCCCTCGACCTAGGTGACATCCTGGGCGTGACCGGCGTGGTCGTGCGCACTCAGCGCGGCCAGCTTTCCGTTGCCCCAAAGAGCGCGACCCTGCTTTCCAAGGCCGTTCGCCCGCTGCCCGAGAAGTTCCACGGTCTTTCCGACAAGGAGACCCGCTATCGTCAGCGCTATGTTGACCTGATCGCCAACGACGACGTTCGCGAGACCTTCCGCAAGCGCTCACAGATTCTCTCCACCTTCCGCCGCTTTATGGAAGCCGACGGCTACATGGAGGTCGAGACCCCGATCCTGCAGACCATCCAGGGCGGCGCCACGGCTAAGCCGTTCATTACCCACTTCAACGCGCTCGATCAGGAGTGCTACCTGCGTATTGCCACCGAGCTCCACCTCAAGCGCTGCATCGTCGGTGGTTTTGAGCGCGTGTTCGAGATCGGCCGCATCTTCCGTAACGAGGGCATGGACCTTACCCACAACCCCGAGTTCACCACGATGGAGGCCTACCGTGCCTTCTCAGACCTCGAGGGCATGAAGGCGCTCGCCCAGGGTGTCATTAAGGCGGCTAACAAGGCCATCGGCAACCCCGAGGTCATCGAGTACCAGGGCCAGACCATCGACCTTTCTGGTGAGTGGGCCAGCCGTCCCATGACCGACATCGTCTCCGACGTGCTCGGCAAGCAGGTCACCATCGACACGCCGGTCGAGGAGCTTGCTGCCGCCGCGCGCGAGAAGGGCCTGGAGATCAAGCCCGAGTGGACTGCCGGCAAGATTATCGCCGAGATCTACGATGAGCTGGGCGAGGACACCATCGTCAACCCGACCTTCGTGTGCGATTACCCCATCGAGGTCAGCCCGCTCGCTAAGCGTTTTGAGGACGACCCGCGTTTGACTCACCGCTTTGAGCTGGTCATCGCCGGCCACGAGTACGCCAACGCATTCTCCGAGCTCAACGACCCGGTCGACCAGGCTGAGCGCTTTGCTGCCCAGATGGCCGAGAAGGCCGGCGGCGACGATGAGGCTATGGAGTATGACGAGGACTACGTGCGCGCCCTCGAGTACGGTATGCCTCCCGCGGGCGGCATCGGCATCGGTATCGACCGCGTGGTCATGCTGCTTACCAACCAGGCTTCCATCCGCGACGTGCTGCTGTTCCCGCACATGAAGCCCGAGAAGGGTTTCCAGTCCGGTGCCGCTGCTGCCAAGGCTGCCGAGGCCGGCAACGCCGCGAGCCCGTTTGTCAAGCCGCTCAAGCCCACGGTTGATTATTCCAAGATTGCCGTTGAGCCGCTGTTTGAGGAGTTCGTCGACTTTGATACCTTCTCCAAGAGCGACTTCCGCGCCGTGAAGGTCAAGGCATGCGAGGCCGTCAAGAAGTCCAAGAAGCTGCTGAACTTTACGCTCGACGACGGCACCGGCACCGACCGTACCATCCTCTCCGGCATTCATGGCTACTATGAGCCCGAGGACCTGGTCGGTAAGACGCTGCTCGCCATCACCAATCTGCCTCCGCGCAAGATGATGGGCATCCCCAGCTGCGGCATGCTCATCAGTGCCATCCACGAGGAGGAGGGCGAGGAGCGCCTCAACCTGATCCAGCTCGACGCCTCCATCCCCGCCGGCGCAAAGATGTATTAAGAGTTACGCGGTTCTACGAACCGCGTAATCAGTTGACGCTACGCGCCACCCAGGGCGACAATTTGTCATTCAAAAGGCAAGGCATGACCAGAAGGTCTATGCCTTGCCTTTTTCATGCCAACTTGTTCGTCCTGGACGTCGCTCGCTGTTGGTCCCATTACATTGGCGTTGCCATTGTTGTTGAGTAGTCGTTGGGGACGTTCTTAAACGACTGGTTATTTAAGAACGTCCAACGACTACAACGCACGAGAGTGGATAATCTCCCACTTTTGGCGCGTATGCGGACTTAAAACGGGAGATTATCCACTCTCGTGGAATGGGTGTCCGATAATCCACGCTCGTTGGGCCGATGCGGGCGCATCTGCCGTCCTGCGCGAATGACTCGGCATCTTCATAAACCCAACGCTTACGAAGCGCATGCGTTTCGTGCTAGGCTGGTTCCACCACATAAGTAGTCGCAGACGCACGTAACACGGGCGGGCGAGATGAAGTCCCAACAGCTCCATCTCGCCCGCCCGTTTTTGTTGGCGGCGCCGCGACGCAACACAGAGAGGAATCTGCCCTTTATGCCTATCAACAAACGAGAGAGCTTGCTGTTCACCTTTATCATGTGCTTTTGCATGGCGCTCTGGATGAGCATCTACAACGTTGCCCTGCAGAATGGGGCCATCAACGGCGAGGTTGTTGCCGCCGCGTGGCTCGGCTTCCCCGTTGCCTACATTTTTACCATGTGCTGCGACTGGTTTGTTGCCAGCCCCCTTGCCAAGGGTTTCGCCTTTAAATTCCTGGTCACGCCAGGCAAGAGCTCGCCGCTTGCCATGACGCTCGCCGTTAGCTCCTGCATGGTCGTTCCTATGGTCATCATCATGTCGCTCTACGGTGCGTGTGAGGGCCTGTTCCACATGCCCGGCGGCCCGCTCGCCAACCTGCAGATGCTGCCGATGATGTGGCTCATCAACATCCCGCGCAACTTTGTCATGGCCCTGCCTTGGAATCTGCTGGTGGCCGGCCCGGTTGCTCGCTATGTCTTCCGTCGAGCCTTCCCCATGGGCACGGTTTTTGAGGAGCAGCATATGGAGCTCGTGCGTATGCCGGGCGCTCCCGCTGCCGATGCAGTCAATGACGTTGCCGAGAGCATGGACGTTGAGCCCGTCTGCTAGACAGCAGCGCAAAACCAAACCGCCAAGCGGACCAGAGCGATTCCTTTTTTGTAGACGTTGTCGCGCGGCTACGGGTGGGAAAGGTCCCAACGGTTAACATATACTCCATATGGGTAAAGAGACCAAAGCGCCGCCACGAGTGGCGCTTTGCGTTTGAAAAACTAGCTCGTCTAAGAGGAACTAGCATGTTAGACCGTTTTACCGATCGCGCGCGCAAGGTCATGTCCATGGCCAAGCAGGAGGCGCTCGATCTTCATTCAAATAAGGTGGGTACCGAGCATCTGCTGCTCGCGCTTGCCAAGGAGGACGAGGGCATTGCCGCCGAGGCACTGCGCTCGCTCGATATCTCCTACGATGACATCATGGATACCCTCAAAGAGGTCCAGACCACGGTTCCCGAGCCCAGCGAGGAGACCGAGGCTGCCAAGCTCGCCTTTACGCCGCTCGTCATCAGCGTGATGGAGCGTTCATTCCGCGTGGCGCGTGAGAACAACCAGACCTACGTGTCGACCGAGCACTTGCTGATCGGCATCGTCGAAGAGGGCAACGGCATGGCCATGGACATCCTCATGCGCCTGGGCGTGTCGTCTGCTTCCATCAAGAAGGCCATCGAGAAGCTTACCGCCAAGGACCAGGACAAGAAGCGCCCGCTCGCTGGCGCCGGTGCCGGGCGTCCCGGTGCGGGTCTGCCGTTCTTTAGCGGCTCGGACGCCTCACAGCAAAAGGGGAGCGGCACCGACACGCTCAAGCAGTTCGCCACCAACCTCACACAGAAGGCGCGCGACGGCAAGCTCGATCCGGTGATTGGTCGCGAAAAAGAAGTCCAGCGCATGATGGAGATCCTTTCGCGCCGCACCAAGAACAACCCGCTTATCCTGGGCGACCCCGGCGTGGGCAAGACGGCCATCGTCGAGGGCCTGGCACAGCAGATCGCCGCCGGTAACGTGCCCGAGAACCTTATGAACCAGAACATCTGGACGCTCGACCTGCCGGGCCTTGTTGCGGGTGCTAAATATCGCGGTGAGTTTGAGGAGCGCCTCAAGAACGTGATCCAGGAGGCGACCGAAGCCGACGACGTCATCCTGTTTATCGACGAGATGCACACCATCATCGGTGCCGGCTCCGCCGAGGGCTCCATCGACGCGAGCTCCATGCTCAAGCCCGTGCTTGCGCGCGGTGCCTTCCAGATTATCGGCGCCACCACGGCCGAGGAATTCCGCAAGTACCTCACCAAGGACCCGGCCTTCGAGCGTCGCTTCCAGACTATCGATGTCGAGGAGCCGAGCGTTGAGGACACGGTTAAGATTCTGACCGCGCTCAAGCCGCGCTACGAGGAGCACCACCATGTGCGCTATACGCAGGGTGCTATCGAGGCCGCCGCGAACCTTTCCAACCGCTACATCCAGGATCGCTTCCTGCCCGATAAGGCCATCGACCTCATCGACGAGGCCGGTGCCCGCGCTCGCATCGCCGCGAATCGCGCGCCCGAGCCGGTGCGCGAGGCCGAGCATCGCATCGAGGAGCTCAAGGCTGCCGCACAGGAGGCCACGGAGAGCGACGACATGAACAAGGCCGCCGAGATCACCGAGCAGCAGAAGGCTGCCGAGATTGAACTCGCCGAGGCCAAGGCTGCCTGGACCGCCGAGCTCGACGCCAGCCCGCTCACCATCGACGTGAGTCAGATTGCCGACATTGTGTCCGTGACTTCGGGCGTACCGGTTTCCTCGCTCACCGAGAGCGAGAGCCGTCGCCTGCTGCAGACCGAAAGCGTGCTCAAGACTCGCATCATCGGCCAGGATGAGGCAGTCGAGGCCGTCGCCAAGGCAGTGCGCCGCAGCCGTTCGCCGCTCAAGGACCCGCGTCGCCCCGGCGGCAGCTTTATCTTCCTGGGTCCCACCGGCACGGGCAAGACCGAGCTCGCCAAGACGCTCGCCGAGTACCTCTTTGGCAGCAAGGACGCGCTCATCAGCTTTGACATGTCGGAGTTCGGTAGCGAGTTCGAGGTCTCCAAGCTCATCGGTAGCCCTCCGGGTTACGTGGGCCATGACGAGGGCGGCCAGCTCACCAAGGCCGTGCGCCGTCACCCGTACTCGGTTGTGCTGTTCGACGAGATCGAGAAGGCGCACCCCGACATCTTCAACATTCTGTTGCAGGTGCTGGAGGAGGGTCGTCTGACCGATAGCCAGGGCAAGACGGTCGACTTCCGCAACACGGTGATCATCATGACGTCCAACGTGGGCGCCCGCGAGATCGCACAGGATGCGAGCGTTGGCTTTGGCACCACCGGCGAGCAGGGTCTCACGTCGAGTGAGATCAAGGGCCGCGCGATGGGCGAGCTCAAGCGCCTGTTCCGCCCCGAGCTGCTCAACCGTATCGACGACATTGTGGTGTTCCAGAAGCTCTCGGGCGAGAATCTCACCAAGATCGCGCACCTGCTGGTGGACGATCTGCGCCAGCGTCTGATCGCAAACGGCATGAACATCAAGCTCACCGATGCGGCCTACGACAAGATCGTGGCCGAGGGCACTGACCTCACCAACGGCGCACGTCCGCTGCGCCGTGCTATTCAAAAGCTCATCGAGGACCCGCTGTCCGAGGAGCTTCTGGCCGGCGAGTGGGGCGAGGGCGATACCGTCCTGTGCGACGTGGCCGATGGCAAGTTTGTCTTTAGCCACGGCAGGGGCGAGATCCCGGCACCGCGTCCGGCGGGCACGCTCGGTGGCGATTCCGCCCCGGCGGCACCGCACATCGGCAACGCCGCGCCTGTGAGCAGTGGCGTGAGCTCGGGCCCCGGCGGCATGATGCAAGCCGGTTCCGGCGCGCTGTAGGGCGTAACAAAAACCTCGTGTCCACGAGGGCGTTCCAAAGGAGCGCCCTTTTTCTGTTGGAAAGGCCCCTTCGTTCAAGGTAAATCTCATTAAACATACCAACGGCGTATGCATAAACGCTGATCAAGTGTTGAGGTTGATTGAAGGCTCCAACGTCCCTTTGGCACTGCCCGTCTAAGATGCTTTATCTTGATAAAGTGGCGTTTCCTCACCGTTAGCCGATGATGCAAGGGCGCTCGGCGTTTTCGACTGGTTTATGCACGCAAAGTCTGGGAATATACAAGTCGCATATCTTACTGTCTAACCAGTTGCGCCAAGGAGGCACCATGGACTACAAGATTACCGGCTACGAGCCCGCCCAGCTGTTCCATTTCTTTGAGGAGGTCAGCGCGATCCCCCGCGGGTCTGGCAACGAGAAGGGCATCAGCGATTTCCTGGTTGCGTTTGCCAAGGAGCGCGGCCTCGATGTGTATCAGGACGAGGTCTACAACGTCATCATTCGCAAGCCCGCATCTGCCGGCGCCGAGAATGCCCCGACCGTGATGCTGCAGGGCCACATCGATATGGTGTGCGACAAGTTGGGTTCCGTTGAGCACGACTTTACGACCGATGGAATCGACCTGGTCGTCAAGGATGGCGTCCTCACCGCCAACGGTACCACCCTGGGTGCCGACAACGGTATCGCCGTCGCTCTGATGCTCACTGTTCTCGATGACGATTCGATCGTTCACCCCGCCCTCGAGTGCGTATTCACCACCGACGAGGAGACTGGCCTGGTCGGCGCCGAGACGCTCGACAAGTCCCAGATTAGCGCCCGCACCATGATTAACCTTGACTCCGAGGAAGAGGGCGTTGCTACCGTCAGCTGCGCCGGCGGCGTCGTCGTTACCTACACCTGCCCGATCGCGCGCGAGCACAAGACCGGTAGTACCCTCACGCTCGACATCTCCGGCCTGCTGGGCGGTCACTCCGGCGGCGATATCCACCTGGAGCGCGGCAACGGCAACCTCATCATGGCTCGCATCATCGACCGCCTGATGGTTGCCGGCGAGCCTGCCATCGTTAGCTTTAACGGCGGCACCAAGGACAACGCCATCAACCGTGAGTGCAAGGCTGTTCTGGTCTATGCCGACCACGCTGCCGCCGAGACCTCGGCCCAGATCGCCCGTGGCATCATCGCCGACGTTACCGCCGAGCTCGAGGTCTTCGACCCCGGCTTTACCTGCACCGTCGAGATTGCCGATGACGCCGAGGTCGAGGCCATGGACCAGAAGTCCGCGCTTGCCCTCATTCGCGCTCTGCGTCTTGCCCCCAATGGTGTGATCCGCCGCAACGTCGCCACCGACGGCTCCGTCGAGGTTTCCTCCAACATCGGCGTGGTTGCCACCTCTGACGACCAGGTCAAGATCATGCTGTCCCCGCGCTCCTCGATCACCTCGCTGCAGAACGAGTTCAAGGACCGCCTGCAGACGCTGGCCGATGTCTTGGGTTTCGACGCCAAGTTTGAGTTCGAATATCCCGGCTGGAGCTATGCCGAGCATTCGCCGGTCCGCGACGTCTTTGTCGAGAGCTATCGCGAGCTCTTTGGCTCCGAGTTGCGCATCGAGTCCATTCACGCCGGCCTTGAGTGCGGCCTGTTTGCCGAGGCCCTGCACGGCCTGGACGCCATCGCCGTGGGCCCGACGCTCTCCGATGTCCACACCCCGGACGAGAGCATGGAGCTCGCTTCTGCCGAGCGCTTCTACGAGCTGCTCATCGACGTGCTCAAGCGCCTCGCCGCGTAAAGGTTGCGCTAGCAGCAGTCCGAGCCACGTGCTAGCGGATTGCAAATGACAATACGAGAGGGGGCACCCGAGCTTTTGCGACGGGTGCCCCCTCTCTTCTTTTGGGAAATGGGAAATTGCGGGCGTCTAGCCAATATCCGCCTTGATGAGGTCGAGGGTGCGCTGGCAGTTTTCGCGGACGGGGCCGAGCATATGCTCGCGCAGGTCCGCCATGCCGGGCAGGTCGGCGTATTCGTCCATGACCTCTTCCATGCAAATGGGTACCTCGTAGGCGAGGTCCATCATGGTCGCAAAGCAAAACTTCTCAGATAGCCCGGCATCGGTGAGCGCCGTCTCCAGCGCGGGGTCGCCCATACCGTGGTATCGGCGGATAGCACCTGGACCGATGCGCCCCACACGATTTTCGCCGCCAACGCTCATAGCAAGGCGTGCCCGACGTCGCATGCTCTCATACGCCAAGCCCGATGCGACATCGTACATGGGTGCGAGCGCCGCGTTTGTGCCTTTGCCAAGGACGAGCGAGTAGTTTTTAGCGTGTGCGTTAGGCGCTCCGATAATGGCGTTATAGAACAACATATAGGTAAAAAGCACAAGATTCATGTGGTGGGGGACTGTTTTAATCAGTCGTTCTTGGATGTCTCGTGTGGTTGGTCCTCCGTCGGCGGTGTATTTCTGGCTTGGCAATACACCGAGCGCCTGGCAAAAGTCCTCCTGATGCAGCCTTTCGATATTTCCGCTGCTATTGACCATTCTGTCGTACCGTTCAACGACGAGCGCGGCTTCGTCTTCAAATGTGCAATAGGAGACGTCGGCAGTTGGAATGCCAACACGCCGAGCCGTTTTCATGCAGACGAATTCGTTTAAGGCCTGATGTTTGAACCCAACGACACCATTTTTGAAGATATGGGTAGTGGGGGATGACCCTAGACATTCGCACCATTGGCCATCATGCCAAGCTAGTGCAAATTTGCCTTGATTGCCGCCCAGGGACCAGCTTTCGTTGGAGCCCATCCATGTCTCTCTTTCGTCATCGCGAATTGCTTTGAGCTTATGAGCGATTTGAGAATTGGTAAGCGGGCGGTATGCGGAGACCCTGCCACGGACGGCGTCTAATTGATCGGTTCGACAAAACTGAACGGCCCCCGCGCAGTCAAGACCGATATGGCACAAGAGGGCGACGGGGTTGTTGGATGCAACGTCATGCTCGGCGGCAATAGCGCGACGCTGCTCTTGACTGTCGGGCAAAAGGCCAAATAGGAACGGGCGGACGATGTTATGGCCATACGTGCGATTGGAAAGCGGCATTGTTAGCGATAGCGGTGCTCCGCGATAGGTTGGGGCGTATACAAAGCTGCAGAGTCCATGCTCGTCTTGCCGGAGAGTGCCTGCGATTTCGCCACAAATGAGGGTCGCAAGCTCCATCTCTGCCATTTATTTCACAACCTTACAGCCAAAGGAGAGGTCTGAAGTGTCGGAAAGGCCTTGCTCGGCTGCGATTTGGGCCAGCAAGGCACCATAGGAAGATGGCGTTCCTTGTCGGGCGGGTCGTCTGCCTACACTTGGCTTGGGCAGGGCATTCGAGTTCGCGATAGGGAGGTCCGCTATCGTCGTCGGATGTTTAAAGGGTGATGCGATTGGGTCGTTATCGCTTTGCACAAAGAGACTTATGCCGAGTGCGTTAAAGACGGTCAGCAGCTTGTCGAGTCGAATGCCAGTGGCGTCGCCCAGCTCGAGCGATGCGAGCAGGCGCTCCGAAACACCGGCCTTTTTGGCGAGGGCGGCACGGGTGAGACCCTGAGCCTCGCGTGCCTGGCGCACGTAGATGCCAGCTTGGCGCGGTGTGGTGATGGGAAAGGTATCCACGGCGATCTCCTAACATGCAGACTTTTGCATATCAGTATGACATGCAAAAGTCTGCACGAAAAGGCATTATGTAAAACTCTGCATGAGACCTCTACATTGACGTTGAGCTTATGAGAGGCGTTTTTTATATCGCGAGAATCCCCAGATGCTCAAGCAAGATCTTAAGCCCGATGAAGATGAGCACGACGCCACCCACGATGGTGGCAGGCTTTTCGTAGCGCGCGCCAAAGGTGTGGCCGATCGCTACGCCGGCGACGGAGAAGATAAAGGTCGTGATGCCGATGAGCGACACGGCGGGCATGATGTCGACCGAGAGCGCGGCAAATGAGATGCCTACGGCTAGGGCGTCGATTGAGGTGGCGATGGCGAGGATCAGGTACTCGCCCAGGTCAATCTTTTCGGCATCCTTGCCGTCGCCTTCATCCTCGTCCTCGGTAAATGCCTCCCACAGCATTTTGCCGCCAATGAAGGCGAGCAGGATAAAGGCGATCCAGTGGTCGATGGGGCCGATGATGCCCATGAATTGACTGCCAAGCGCCCATCCGATTACGGGCATGCCGGCCTGAAAACCGCCAAAGAACAGGCCGAGCACCACGGCGACCTTAAGGTTGATCTTTTTCATGCCGAGACCCTTGCAGATGGATACGGCAAAGGCGTCCATCGAAAGGCCAACGGCGAGCAACACGAGCTCTGCGAGTCCCATAGTCTGGCTCCATCTCTGCGGGCGAACCCGATTACGCGACTACTCCCTCATTTATATGAGACCCAATGCTATCACATGAGCAGTCAAAGGAGCCCCGTCCCAAATGAGCTACCTAAGCTGTGTTCGCTCATTCTGTAAGCATCGGATTTCGCGAGCGCCGCGGGGACAAACCGTGAGAAACTATTTAGCGTTTATGGAGCGTATACGATGGGAGCGATGCCTTGGATAAGAACGAGCTGCAAAAGCGTATGGAACAGGCTATTCGCCTGACGGCACCTGGCCAGCCGATCCGCACCGCCCTCGATATGATCATCGCCGGTCACCTTGGTGCCCTCATTTGCGTCGGCGATACTGAAAACGTGCTCGCCGCCGGCAACGACGGCTTCCCGCTCAACATTTCGTTCACCTCGAACCGTCTGTTCGAACTCTCCAAGATGGACGGCGCCATCGTTATCGACGGCGACCTCACCCAGATTCTGCGCGCCAACTTCCATCTCAATCCCGATCCCTCGCTCGCCACGAGTGAGACGGGCATGCGTCACCGTACTGCCGCTCGCATGTCGGTGCTCACCGATGCCATCGTGATCTCGGTCTCGGCCCGTCGTGCCGTCGTCAACGTGTACGTCCACGGCAAGAGTTACGAGATCCAGCCCGTCACCACCATCATGAGCTCGGTCAACCAGCTCGTCGCCACGCTTCAGACCACCCGTCAGTCGCTCGACCGCTCCTTGCTGCGCCTGACGGCCCTTGAGCTCGACGACTACGTCACGCTCGCCGACATCACCGGCATCTTCTCGAGCTTCGAGATCATGCAGCAGGCAAAGACCGAGCTTAAGGATTGCATCGTCAAGCTGGGCAACCAGGGCAAGCTCGTGCAGATGCAGCTCGAGCAGCTCGCGGGCTCCAGCATGGATACCGAATACGACTTGATGATCCGCGACTACGCAAGCGATTCCTCTGAGGCCAACGCCGAGAAGATCCGCGCCGAGCTGAGCCGCATGACGCCTAAGGACCTGTCCGACCCGCAGCACGTGGCGGCAGTTCTGGGCTATGACGACCTGGACGAGGATTCCGTCATGACGCCGCTGGGCCTGCGCACGCTTTCGCGCGTGTCCGTCGTGCGCGACGGCGTGGCAGAGAAGATCGTCGACGAGTATGGCTCGCTGCAGGAGCTCATGGACGACATCAGCGAGGACCCGGAGCGCCTGGGCGACTTTGGCGTCAACAACCCTGCCATTCTTGCGGACTCGCTGTACCGCATGAAGGGCACCAAACAGGGGAACGCATAATGGCGCCCGTATGCGCCGTGGTCGTTGCCGGCGGCAGCGGCCAGCGCTTTGGAAATCCCGGCGGCAAGCAGCTCGTTAACGTGGCGGGCCGTCCGCTCATGAGCTGGTCCATCCGCGCGTTCGATCGTAGCGACAAGGTCGGCCACATCGTGGTGGTGTGCCCTGCCGAGCGCCGCGCCGAGATGCGCCGCCTGGCCATCGATCCGTTTGACTATGACACGCCCATCAGCTTCGCCGATGCCGGCGATACCCGTCAGGATTCCACCCGTGCCGGCGTGCATGCGGTTCCGGCGGGTTTCGAATATGTCGCCATCCACGACGGCGCCCGTCCGCTCATCACGACCGAGGCCATCGATCATGCGATCGACGTGCTTGTGGGCGACCGCTCGCTCGACGGTGTCGTATGCGGTCAGCCCGCGATCGACACGCTCAAGATCGTCGACGGCGACAATATCGTCGAGACGCCGCCGCGTGAGCTCTACTGGGCCGCGCAGACACCGCAGATCTTTAGCGTCGACGCCATGAAGCGCGCCCACACCGCAGCTATCGCCGAGGGCTTTATCGGGACCGACGATTCTTCGCTGGTCGAGCGCATGGGCGGGCGCGTCCGCTGTGTCCAGAGCCCGCGCGATAACCTTAAGGTGACGGTGCCCGAGGACCTGCGTCCCGTAACCGCGATTCTGCTTGGCCGCATGGCCGAGGGAGAGGACCTTCCCCATGTTCAGTAACCTGCGCATTGGCCACGGCTACGACGTCCACCGTTTGGTGGAGGGGCGTCGATGTATCATCGGCGGGGTCGACATCCCCTACGAGCGCGGCCTGCTGGGCCACTCGGATGCCGATGTGCTTGCACACGCGCTGGCAGACGCCATTCTGGGAGCCTGCCGCGGGGGAGACATCGGCAAGCTATTCCCCGACACCGATCCCGCCTACGAGGGTGCCGATTCGATGGTGCTGCTCGCTCGCGTGATGGACTATGCGCGCGAGCTGGGCTTTGAGTTTGTCGATGCCGATTGCACCATTGCCTGTCAACAACCTAAGATCACCCCGCACCGCGATGCCATGCGCGCCAACCTTGCCCATGCCCTGGGCGTTGACGTCGAAAACGTGGGCGTCGCCGCCACTACGACCGAAAAGCTCGGTTGGGAAGGCCAAGGCGAGGGAATCGGCGCCTGGGCCGTCTGCCTGCTACAGAAAACCGTTAAGGAGTAACGAATGCGTATCTACAACAGCGCTACCCATAAAAAGGAAGAGTTCAAGCCCATCGAGTCCGGCAAGGTCCGCATGTATGTGTGCGGCCCCACGGTCTACGACAACATCCACATCGGCAATGCCCGCACGTTCATCAGCTTTGACGTGATTCGTCGCTGGCTCATCGCGAGCGGCTACGAGGTCACGTTCGCCCAGAACCTCACCGATGTCGACGACAAAATCATCAAGCGCGCCAACGAGCAGGGCCGTACGGCTGTCGAGGTCGCGACGGAGTTCTCCGACAAGTTCATCGGCGTCATGCGTGCCGCCAACGTGCTCGATCCCGATGTGCGCCCCCGCGCCACCAAGGAGATCGGCCCCATGATCGCCATGATCAAGACGCTCATCGAGCAGGGCCATGCCTACGCAGCCGATAACGGCGATGTGTACTTTGCCGTGCGCAGCGATCCCAGCTACGGTCAGGTCTCGGGCCGCAACATCGATGACCTTATGGTTGGCGCGCGCATCGAGGAGAACGAGGACAAGAACGACCCGCTCGACTTTGCCCTGTGGAAGGCCGCCAAGCCCGGCGAGCCCAGCTGGCCGAGCCCTTGGGGCGAGGGCCGTCCTGGTTGGCACACCGAGTGCGCCGCCATGGTGCATCGCTACCTGGGCACTCCGATCGACATCCACGGCGGCGGCTCCGACCTTGCCTTCCCGCATCACGAGAACGAGTGCGCCCAGGCCACCTGCGCCTGGCACCAGGGCTTCTCCAACACCTGGATGCACACAGGCATGCTGCTGGTAGACGGCGAGAAGATGTCCAAGTCGCTCGGCAACTTCTTTACGCTGGCCGAGGTCCTCGAGCAGCACTCCGCTGCCGCTCTGCGCCTGCTGATGTTGCAGACGAGCTATCGCTCGCCGCTCGACTTTTCTTGGGAGCGCCTGGAGGGTGCCGAAAACTCGCTCACGCGTATCGCCGGTACGGTCGAGAACCTGCGCTGGGCCGCGAACCATGCGACGGCCGATGCCGATGAGGCAGCATCCGAGGCGTTTGCCGCCAAGGCCGCCGAGACCCGCGCCACCTTTAAGGAGTGCATGGACGACGACTTTAACACCGCCGGCGCCATGGGTGCCGTCTTTGGCTTTGTGACCGAGTGCAACCAGTACCTGGAGCAAGCGGGCGACGCTGCCGACAAGACCGCTGCCCTGGCCGCCGCCGATACGCTGGTCGAGCTGCTCGATACGTTTGGCGTTGAGCTCCCCGAGCCCAAGGTCGAGCTGCCGCTGGGTCTGCTAGGCGTTGCCGCCGGCTTGGTCGCCTACACGGGCGACGACGTGGACGAGGCCGCTGCCAAGATTCTCGAGGCCCGCGCCGAGGCCCGCGCCGACAAGAACTGGGATCTGGCCGACGCCATCCGTGACCAGCTCAAGGACCTCGGGCTGACGATCGAGGATACTGCCGCGGGCACTCGTATTAAGAGTCTCTAGTATTTGTCGACCGCTCGAGGTGCGGCAGATTGCCTTGAAAGAGGAGGGCATAGACCTGGTGGTCATGCCCGACGATTGAAAGGCAAGGTGCCGTGGCTCGGACGGTCGATTCTTGTTCGTTATCTATTTAAGGAGGCCGTTTTATGGCCGACAATCGCAAGCGTGCGTCTCGTGGCGGCAAGCAGGCTGCTTCTGGCTCGCGTCCGATTCGCCGCAATGACCGCACTGCCGCGTCCAAGGGTCAGCGCGAGCGCTCCCAAGCCCAGACTGCGCGTTCGCAGCGCGAGCGTGGCCGCGATGCTGTCCAGGCTCCCAAGGGTGAGTTCATCGAGGGCCGCCGTGCTGCCGCCGAGGCTCTGCGCACCGGTTTTCCCGTCAAGTGTGCGCTGATTGCCGAGGGTGGGGAGCGCGATGCCGCCCTATCGCGTCTGGTCGATGACCTCAACGCCGCGGGCGTCCGCATTAAGTACGTGTCGCGCGCACAGCTCGATGCGCTGTCGAGCCACGGCGCTCACCAGGGCATTGCGCTCGAGGTGGGCAACTTTCCCTACGCCGACGTTGCCGACATTCTCGACCGCGCGGGCGAGGGTCCTGCGCTCGTTGTCGTGCTCGACCATGTGACCGATGACGGCAACTTTGGTGCCATCGTGCGTTCCGCCGAGGTTGTGGGCGCGGCCGGCGTCATCATCGCCAACAAGCGCGCCGCCGGCGTGACCGTGGGCAGCTACAAGACTTCAGCCGGCGCCGTCATGCATCTGTCTATCGCGCAAGTGCCCAACATCGCCCGTGCGCTCGACGATCTTAAAGCCGCCGGCTTTTGGGTGGGCGGTGCCTCCGAGCACGCCGAGGGCAGCTGCTGGGACGCTCCCTTCGAGGGCCGC
Source organism: Collinsella sp. OM07-12 (assembly GCF_003438275.1). Taxonomy (NCBI): domain Bacteria; kingdom Bacillati; phylum Actinomycetota; class Coriobacteriia; order Coriobacteriales; family Coriobacteriaceae; genus Collinsella; species Collinsella sp. OM07-12. The sequence continues at coordinate 90,767 of NZ_QSTQ01000005.1, read as the reverse complement.
GTGGCACTTGTCATGGGTTCGGAGGGTGACGGCATCTCGCGCCTGGTGCTCGAGAAGTGCGACTTTTTGACCAAGCTCCCCCAGCGCGGTATGACCGAGAGCCTCAATGTGGCCCAGGCGACCACCGCGCTGTGCTTTGAGTGGCTGCGCCGCAACGCCGGTGAGCTCATGGGGGAGGAGTAGCGCATGTCCAAAAAGAACCGTGCCAAGTCCAAGGCCAAGCGCTTTGGCGAGGGCTCGGCCAAGCCGATTGTTTCGGCCGCGACCTACGGCGTGGGCGGCAATGCGTTTGCGCAGGCTATCGCCGACCCAGTCTCGACGGTGCACTCCAACAAGCCCGAGCTGCTGGTGGTCGACGGCTACAACGTGATTCACTGCACGCCGCGCTACGAAAAGCTTGTCTACGACCATTCCGACGATCCGTATTCCAGCGACGTTCACGATATGGCGCGCACCGCCCTCATCAACGACGTTGCCGCGTTTGCCCAAGGCCGCTATGAGGCTGTGATCGTCTTTGACGGCGCGGGAAACATCTCCAGCGAGCGCCCCAACCTGCCTGCTCGCGGCGTGCGCATCGAGTTCTCGCCGACGGGCGTATCGGCCGATACCGTGGTGCAGAAGCTCTGCATCGAGGCACGCGAGGAAGGCCGCGCGTGCTCAGTGGTATCGAGCGACGGCACGATCCAAGCCGTCGTCATGGGCAAGGGCGTCACGCGCATCTCGAGCCGCATGCTGGTGGACGAGATCAAGCAGATCGATAACGACGTTCACGAGGCAGAGGAAGCCCCGCAGATCAAGATGACCCTGGGCAGTCGTTTGAGTCCCGATGCCCTGGCCAAGCTCAAGGCCCTGCGCGGGAGGTAGGGGAGCTGACGGCGCGACGCTGTCTCGCTAATTCCATTCAGCGATGTCGATCATTCTTTCGAGGCGCCACGTTAGCGCCTCTTTTAGATATGGCAGCCTTGCCGTGAGCGCGTCGTTTCTGGACAGAATTTCGATTGCCTCGTCAACGAAGCCTTCGAGTTTGTCGCCGTCAAACCAGTCCATGTCCTCGACGAGCAACATCTGTTTGGCGGGGCTTGAATGAAATTGTGCGCTGGTAAAACTGTGCTCTCCTGCCCTAAGCTCATCTAGAGATATGTTGCACCAGAGCGATGAGCCCGAATCGAAGATGGGGGCAGGTCTGCTGGCTAGCGTGTTTACGTTTCGCACAAGGCCAAAGTTACGCCAATGACGGTCATAGTTGGCGATGATGCCGTCGCACACGATCATGCGGTCAAGGGCATCCTTGACGCCTGTTACCCCGAGCTTCTCGCAGCTTGCTACATATCGCTCGTAGTCGGTTAGTCTTTCATCTGCGTTTGCGTACTGGTTTACATAGAACGCAGGGACATACTCTTCTTCATCAGTTAAGAAGACATCGCATATGCTCAGGGCGGAAGTGCTCGTGCCCTCGAGCGAGTAAGGCACATAATCGCAGGCGTTTAGGATGCGACGGTGAAGTGCAGTCGCCACCAGCTCGTTATAAGGTTCCTGGTTTAGATGCGCACCTGCCTTGTGGAGAATTCGACGGCCATCCTCGCATGTCCAGTACTTTTGAAGATTGCCGTCCGAGGTGTTGTCGGGCTTTGCGGCAGCTGCCTTGCCCTCTGGTGCGAAGGGCGCGATGCTGAGAGAGACATCGTCAAAAGCATTATTGAAGAAATTGATATCTTCCCACGCGAGACCGGAGTCTTGGGGCCTAATCCAATACTGGTCGGATAAGGAGAGGCCAAGATTTCGCTGTACGAGTTCATCGGGAACATCGACTGCGGCTTCTGCAAGCAGGGAGGCTAGCCCAATGCGTGCGAGCGGGATACCGCGGCCGCGCCACCAAGCGCGGAAAGAGTCGAGCGATACGGGGCTATTAGGGCCAAATACCCCAATAGGGGCGTGGGCGTAATCGACGTCGGCGCCGATGTGGGTGAAGTCTTTTCGCGATGTGTTGTAGACCAGCTGAGCGACTTCGTACGTGCGGTTCATGAGGGTGAATACGATCTCGCTCTTACCGTGGCCGCGGCGGGGACGTCCCCCCGTTTTGATCACGGAGCGGAGTCGCGTGTCGACGCTGTCTTTGTCGATGAACCATACACCAGAAGCCTTGCGGGCGGTCAGCGCGCCGTTCTTAATGAGCTCCTGCACCCTGCGCGGGGTGATGCCGAGCAGCTCGGCTGCTTCCTTTGTAGTCAACATCGCGAAACCCTTCGCCAGAACGAATAGTTTTATAGAACCAATTGTAATTAAAACTATTCGTTCTGACGAATGGTTTTAAGATTGAAGGCGCGCTGACAGAAATGAACGGGCCCGGTACGTGTTGTTGCTGGATTTTGCATATTTGTATAACGCCGTGCGGCCTGTTGCGCCCCGTCCGCAATTCCATTATTCTTAACAGGCTTCGCGCGAAAGCGCCAAGTGTGCCAGTGTGGCGCAATGGTAGCGCAACTGATTTGTAATCAGTGGGTTGCAGGTTCGATTCCTGTCACTGGCTCCATGAGAGTTTCGGGCTCTGTTCCCTTGTGGAGCAGGGCCCGTTTCTTTTTTTGTTGATAAGTATCGGGCAAAGCGTCCGTCTCGTCCCCCAATTAGTCTCAATCTGTAACACCAAGACGGTTTAATCGTTTCTAACTGTTACAGAATGAGACGTGAGCTGGGGTCTCTGCGTAATATCTCAATCTGTAACAGATAGGGGAGAAAATGTTCTCTAGATGTTACAGATCGAGACAAAGGCCGGACCGGCTCCAGTCATCCACGCTCGGTCAAGCCAGAGAAGCGCGATCTCGACCTATATATAGGTGCAAATAAGTCGTTATCGAAGTTCGATCCTGAAGGTGTACTCCACTACACCAAAGTGTTGCCTCGGGAAATGTCACCAGCGTAGCGAAATTCACCGTCCTTCATATCTAAACCCAACAAAATCGCAGGTCACAGGTATATAGATACGCCCGGCACCGTGTATCTAGAGGTTTTCGTTGACAGCCCGCAAGGTTGCATCGTATTATCTTTTTCGTTCGCGGGGGCGGCGGTCCAAAAGACCAAAGAACCTGCGGATACTTGAACGATTGGGAGTTTGCCCGAGTGGTTAATGGGGACGGGCTGTAAACCCGTTGGCTCTGCCTACATAGGTTCGAATCCTATAGCTCCCACCCGTCAAGTGCCTGTATAGCTCAGTCGGTAGAGCACTTCGTTGGTAACGAAGAGGTCACCAGTTCAAGTCTGGTTGCAGGCTCCATCCGGCGGTGTAGCTCAGTTGGTTAGAGCACACGGTTCATACCCGTGGCGTCACTGGTTCGAATCCAGTCACCGCTACCATAGGTAACACGGTGGCTTCTCAATAGTATGTTGAGAGGCCACTATGGTATAAAGGCAAAGTCCCGTCCGGGGACGACCTGTTAAGAGGAGGGTTTTATGGCCAAAGAGAAGTTTGAGCGCACTAAGCCGCATGTTAACATCGGCACCATTGGTCACGTCGACCACGGCAAGACCACGCTGACCGCTGCCATCACCAAGGTTCTCTCCGAGACCGAGGGCTGCAAGGCTGACTTCACTGCGTTCGAGAACATCGACAAGGCTCCCGAGGAGCGCGAGCGCGGCATTACGATCTCCGTCTCCCACGTCGAGTACGAGACTGCTGCCCGTCACTACGCTCACGTTGACTGCCCGGGCCACGCTGACTACGTCAAGAACATGATCTCCGGTGCTGCTCAGATGGACGGCGCTATCCTGGTCATCGCCGCTACCGACGGCCCCATGGCTCAGACCCGCGAGCACATCCTGCTCGCCCGTCAGGTCGGCGTTCCTTACATCGTCGTTTTCCTGAACAAGTGCGACATGGTTGACGATGACGAGCTCATCGACCTCGTCGAGATGGAGACCCGTGAGCTCCTCTCCGAGTACGATTTCCCCGGCGACGACATCCCCGTCATCCGTGGTTCCGCTCTGGGCGCTCTCGAGGGCGACGCCAAGTGGATGGACGCTATCCGCGAGCTCATGAACGCCGTCGACGAGTACATCCCGACGCCTGCTCGTAACAACGACCTCCCCTTCCTGATGGCCGTTGAGGACGTTATGACCATCTCCGGCCGTGGTACCGTTGCTACCGGCCGTGTCGAGCGCGGTGAGCTCAAGCTCAACGAGCCCGTCGAGATCGTCGGCATCAAGGACACCCAGAACACCGTCGTTACCGGTATCGAGATGTTCCGTAAGTCCATGGACTTCTGCGAGGCTGGCGACAACGTCGGTCTGCTGCTCCGCGGCATCAAGCGCGAGGACATCGAGCGCGGCCAGGTTCTCTGCAAGCCCGGTTCGGTTACCCCGCACACCAAGTTCACCGGCGAGATCTACGTTCTGACCAAGGAGGAGGGTGGCCGTCACACCCCGTTCTTCGATGGTTATCGTCCTCAGTTCTACTTCCGTACCACCGACGTTACCGGTACGGTCAAGCTTCCCGAGGGTACCGAGATGGCTATGCCTGGTGACCACATCACCATCGAGGGCGACCTCATCCACCCGATCGCCATGGAGGAGGGCCTGCGCTTCGCTATCCGCGAGGGTGGCCACACCGTCGGTTCGGGCATCGTCTCCACGATCATTGAGTAAATTAGCTCTCTGATATAGCTGACTTAGAGAACCCGGCACTTATATGGGTGCCGGGTTCTTTTCTGCAATGGACATTGAGTCGTTGCTGGTGTCGAGAGGATCGATAATGGTCCTGGGTACACCGTCGATTAGCTCTCGCTGGCTTCATTGATGTGTTCCAAATATGAATGGATCCACCGAGAACCAATTGACTCGAGGTTTTCGTTGACAGCCCTTACGTAGAGCTGATAAAGTACCATCTCGTGCCCGTACGGGGCGGAAATGAAAGGTTCAGGATACATGCGTACTCTAGTTACTCTTGCGTGCACTGAGTGCAAGCGCCGCAACTATACGACCACCAAGAACAAGGCGAACATGCCTGATCGTATGGAGATCAAGAAGTATTGCCCCTGGTGCCGTCACCACACGCTGCACAAAGAGACTCGCTAGTCTCTAGTCACATACGCCAGTAGTTCAATTGGTAGAGCATCGGTCTCCAAAACCGAGTGTTGAGGGTTCGAGTCCTTCCTGGCGTGCCAGTCATTATTCCGTAAGCTCCCATTGGGGGCTTACGGTTTACTCATGTATAAGCGCATTGCGCGGAGGTAACCCAAATGGCCAACAAGAAGAACAAGAAGAAGGCTCAGCAGCCGGCACCTGCCAACAACGCTGCCGCCAACTCCAAGGTTGAGGCCAAGAAGGCCGTTGCCAAGAAGAACGAGAAGGCTGCGAAGTCCAAGAAGAACGAGAAGCCTGGCTTCTTCGCCCGCACCAAGAAGTATTTCGCTTCGGTCAAGTCCGAGATGAAGCGCGTCACGTGGCCCGATAAGAAGGAGCTCGTGAACTACTCGGTCGTCGTTTGCGCTTCTCTGATCGTCGTCGGCGTCGTCATCGCTCTGCTCGATGCTGGCTTTGGCGAGGCTCTTGCTCTGTTTTCTGGATTGAGGGGCTAAACCATGTCTAAGCGTTGGTACGTCGTTCACACTTACTCTGGATACGAGAACCGCGTTAAGTCTGATCTCGAGCATCGTATCGAGACTATGGGCATGCAGGACCGTATCTTTGATATCGAGATTCCTATGGAGCGCGTCACTGAGATTAAAGAGGGTGGCAAGCGCGAGACCAAGGATTCCAAGATTTTCCCGGGTTATGTTCTGGTCCGCATGGAGATGGATGACGATGCATGGACGTGCGTTCGCAACACGCCCGGCGTTACCGGTTTCCTGGGCGGCAACGGCAAGCCCGCTCCGCTTTCCCGCGACGAGTACAATAAGATGACTCGTCGTCCCGGTAAGGGCGATTCGCCCAAGCGTACCTCGGTTGATATTGAGGTCGGCACGTCCGTCCGCGTCACCGATGGCCCGCTTACCGACTTTGATGGCAAAGTCTCCGAGGTTAACACCGAGGCTGGCAAGCTCAAGGTCACGCTGATGATCTTTGGCCGCGAGACGCCGGTCGAGCTCGACTTTAACCAGGTCGCTGTCATCGCTTAAGTTTTCGTCCGTTCGCGCGAGCGTGCTTCTTCTGTGACTGCTCATCTCAGGAGTGCTTCTAACACGTGCGTGCTTACGATATAGCAAGTACTTCACACTCGTGATTCGAAAGGAATGACCATGGCTGAGAAGAAGGTTGCCAACGTCATTAAGCTCCAGATTCCTGCTGGTGCCGCTAACCCCGCTCCTCCCGTCGGCCCCGCCCTGGGCGCTGCTGGCGTGAACATCATGCAGTTCTGCCAGGCCTTTAACGCCGAGACGCAGGACAAGAAGGGCGACATCATCCCCGTTGAGATCTCTGTCTACGAGGATAAGTCCTTCTCCTTCATCACCAAGACCCCGCCGGCGGCTCACCTCATCAAGAAGGAGCTGAACCTCAAGTCTGGTTCCGCTAAGCCCCAGGCCGACAAGGTTGGTCAGCTCTCCCAGGAGCAGCTCACCAAGATCGCCGAGATCAAGATGCCGGACCTCAATGCCAACGACATTGACGCCGCCAAGAAGATCATCGCCGGTACCGCCCGCTCCATGGGCGTCACCATCGCTGAGTAGCGATTTCTTTAGGTAATGACGGGTGTTCCGACCGGGGCGCCCGTTATATGTGTGCAATAGGGCACACGATACGATGTGGGAGGGCTCACGCCCGTTTAACCACAGGAGGTAATGCACATGGCTAAGCATGGTAAGAGCTATAACGCCGCTGCCGAGAAGATCGACCGCGCCACGCTCTACACCCCCCTTCAGGCTGCCAAGCTCATCAAGGAGCTCGACACCGCCAAGTTCGACGAGACCATCGAGGCCCACTTCCGTCTGGGCATCGATACTCGTAAGGCTGACCAGAACATCCGTGGTTCCATCTCCCTGCCCCACGGCACCGGCAAGACCGTTCGTGTTGCCGTCTTCGCCGAGGGCGAGAAGGCCCGCGAGGCCGAGGCTGCCGGCGCCGACATCATCGGTTCCGACGAGCTCGTCGCCCAGATCCAGAAGGGCGAGATCAACTTCGACGCCGCTATTGCTACGCCGAACATGATGGCCAAGGTTGGCCGCATCGGTAAGATCCTTGGTCCCCGTGGCCTCATGCCGAACCCCAAACTCGGCACCGTGACCATGGACGTCGCCAAGATGGTCTCCGAGCTCAAGGCTGGCCGCGTTGAGTACCGCGCCGACCGCTACGGCATCTGCCACGTGCCCCTGGGCAAGAAGTCCTTCTCTGAGCAGCAGCTCGTTGAGAACTACGCTGCCCTGTACACCGAGATCCTGCGCGTCAAGCCCTCTTCTGCTAAGGGCAAGTACGTCAAGTCCATCTCCGTGTCTTCCACCATGGGCCCTGGCGTCAAGGTCGATCCCGCTGTCCAGCGTGACTTCCTGGCTGAGTAACTTTTAGTTACTGCCTGAGTAAAGCAAGCATTGCTAAAGGAACCCGGTTCTGCCTCGTGCAGGACCGGGTTCTTTGCTATCTCGGGACAAAACCACCACAAAGGGGACAGGCACCTTCGTGGTGCTTTTGCCTCGGTTGCTCCAAAATCCCCACTTCGCGTCGTTTCGACTGTGTTGCACTTTAGCGCGATGTAGTGAATGCCTGAGGCTGAAAGGAGCCAGACATGTTCTGTAACACGCAGCAGCTCCTAGGCCTAGCGCTACTAGATGGGATAGCGCGCTAGGGTTGCAATCTCGCTATAACGATGAGTTGTACCCGGGTGCGCTATCGTCCGCTGCTTTTGGGCGTGATGAGCGACACGGGTATTTTTCTATCTTGGGGCACTCCATCTCTCCTGAAAGCCATCTGTATCTCAGGCCTATCAGGAGGAAATCATGAGTCGCAAAATCGCAATCTTTGACACTACGCTGCGCGACGGGGAGCAGCCTCCCGGCGTCAGCATGAATACTGAGGGAAATATCGTTATCGCACGTCAGCTGGTGCGCATGAACGTCGATGTGATCGAGGCGGGCTTTCCCATCTCGAGCCCCGGCGATTTTCGCTCGGTGCAGGAGATTGGCAAGATCGCGGGCGACCGGTGCACGGTATGGAGTCTCACCCGTGCGGTCGACTAGGATATCGAAGTGACCGCAGAAGCCCTCAAGACGGCTCAGAGGCCCCGTATCCATACCGGCCTGGGGTAAGCCCCAGCCATCTGCGCGACAAGCTCCATATGACCGAGGATGAGGCTAGCATCAGTCGGTGGCCCTAAGTGGGATTCGACCGATCCGGCGGCCCAACGCCGCGAGCTTACCGGCGGCATTTACTTTGGCAAGCACGATCGTTTCTACGACGAGGACGGCGCGGGCGCTAATGGCGCTGCGGGCCAGCGTGCGGTCGATGTGATGGAGTACCGCGAGTTCGAGGTGGAGCGCATTGCCCGTCAAGCGTTCGAAGCGGCCCGCAAGCGTCGCGGTGACGTGACGAGTGTGGATAAGCGCAACGTGCTGGAGACGAGCCGCATGTGGCGCGAGGTCGTGCATCGCGTGCATGATGAAGAGTGCCCCGATGTGCAGCTCGAAGACCTGCTCGTCGATAACGCCACTATGCAGCTCATCAACCGACCGGGCGACTTTGACGTCGTAGTTACGGAGAACATGTTCGGTGACATTCTCTCCGACGAGGCTGCATAAATTACGGGCTCGCTCGGCATGCTCGCCTCTGCTTCGCTGGGCGACGGCGTTTCGCTGTTCGAGCCGAGCGCTGGCAGCGCGCCCGATATCGCAGGGCTCAGTATTGCTAATCCGCTCGCACAGATCCTGTCGGCGGCAATGCTGCTCACGTACGCGCTCGACATGGGCGAGCAGGCCGTCTTAGTCGAAAATGCCGTGGCCCATGTGCTCGACGAAGATTGGCGTACCCGCGACATCGCCGACGCCAACACCCCTGCTGATAAGATTCTCCGCACCGCTCAGATGGGCGATAAGGTCATCGCCGCCCTATAGCGTCGAGAGTCCGGAACCACCACAAAGGTGCCTGTCCCCTTTGTGGTGGTTACCAGGGGGTTCTGGCGGTTGAGGACTCGATGGCCTCGTGGCGCTTGAGTTCGCGGCGCATGGTTTGCGAATTGAGCCAGGCTGCCTGCCAGCCACGGATGGGGTAGCGCGCTTCGTCCAGCTCAAACTGCGTATAACCGCAGGCGTTGATGATTGTTGCCCCGCATGCATGCCGACGCTCACGCTGAAAGTTGGGACCGTAGCATTGGTGCACATGCCCGTGCACCATATAGTCGGGATTCCAGGATTCGAGCGCTGCGTTAAAGCATTCGAATCCTCGATGCGGTAGATCATCCAGATCGCCCACGCCGGCGGCGGGTGCATGGGTGAGCAAGATGTCGCAGCCGCCGACCATCCTCACTTTGCGGGACAGCTTGCGCATGCGCTTGGCCATCTCGCGCTCAGTGTACATGTTGGCACCGTCTCGATAGCGCATGGAGCCGCCAAGACCCGCAATACGGACGCCGCGATACACGTACACGGTGTCTTCGACACAGATGCAGCCGCCCGGTGCATGACGTGCGTAGCGGTCATCGTGGTTGCCGCGGACGTAGATGAGCGGTTTGTTGATGACCGTGACCAAAAACTCAAGATAGTCCGGGTCCAGGTCGCCGGCAGACAGAATCAGGTCGACACCCTCAAAGCGCTCCTTGCGAAAGCACTCCCAAAGGCATCGTTCTTCGGTATCTGCTATGGCAAGGATCTTCATAGGGCGGTAACCCCCGGCTCATCGTCGAGCTGCGGAATGGTGCCCACCACGTTGTCCGCCAGCCAATTCATCTCGACAATCTGCGTGCTCGGCAGTGGGGGAAAGCCCTCAATCTGTACCACGCCGTCTTGGCTATGGAGCTCGCCGCCAAATGGATTGATGGAGCCCTCGACGATGCCATTGCGGAGTAGCTGAACAAGCTTGCGCGTCTGGTAGGGTAGGCCAGGAGCATAACGGATGTCGATAACACCTGAGCTCATGCCGTACCAGTAGTTGACGGCGCGAACCTGGCTGTCGTCACTGGTCTCATCCCAGGTGCCATGCAGCAGGCTTCGCACGATAAGCTCGTAGTATCGGCCCCAGTTCCATACCGGCATGGCAATGCCGACAGCCTTGCCATCGACCAGACAGTGGAGTCCGTATGCCGTGGGGTCTTCGAGTGACTTTGACATGTCGGCGCCGGTCATGACGCTCACACCTTCGCGGCACATGGCCTCGGCAAGGCCTCCGGCGGGCACATCGCCCCAGGTCAGGATAATTTGCGCACGGGGGTCGAGCAGCGAGGCGCCAATCGCAAAGGCGTTGATCTCGCTGAGCGCGCCCGAGGCGAAGACCGACGCGTGGTAACCGATGCGGTGGTTGTCCGCCATGCTGGCGGCAAGGGCGCCCAAGAGAAATTTGGCCTCGTACATCTTGCCAAAGTACGAACGGACGCTTTGGTGGGGAAGGCCGATAGAGCAGTTGAGGAATCGCACCTGAGGATACTCGACGGCAGCCCTGAGCGTGTATTCCATCAGGCGGTGCGAGGTCGAGAAAATGACGTTTGCTCCATGTATGACAGCCGTTTCCACGGCGGCGTAGAACACGTCCGGATCGTGGCAGTTTTCGAACGCCTCGGTGCGCACGATGCCGCCAAAGTGCTCGTCAAGATATTGGCGCCCTTGATCGTGCAGGCTGTCCCAGCTCGATGTCGCACAGGGGAATTCGTGGATAAAGGCGATGCGCAGGGGATTGGTCGCCGAGTAGACGGTCTTGCCCATAAAGAAGTTGAGCACGCCGGAGGTGGACTTGGCGGGCGCCTCTTCCTCATCGACGCTCGGCGCTTCGACAAGATCGACCTTGTCCTCGTCATTTTTGCCGGCAATGACCAGCTCGCGCCAAATCTTGCACAGACGGTTTACGACGATGTCCGTCGGCGTATCCAGTAGACGGTCTTGGTTGTACACATTGAGGTAGACGAGCATGGCGTCGGCGGGCGTAATGTCCAGATGGTCGCCGCCGGCGCGCAGGTAGGCGCGTTTAAAGAGTAGGAAGGTGTGGCGCAGGTAATCGACCTTTTTCTGTGGCCACTTTTCGACAAGGTCCTGGCCGAGCATCTTGGCGAGCGTCTCGTAGCTTCCCTCGCGCGAGAACTCGATCTCGTATAGGGGGCAGACGCGCCAAAACGCGCAGAACTCGCCGTACAGGCGGCTTTCGACGGAATCCCATGTGCCGGGGTAGAGACGGGTGACCTTGGCGGAAACCGTCGGGGCGTCCAGGAATTTGAGGACACTGACGCGCTTGTTGCCCTCTTGGACGTAAAACCGATGCATGAACTCGGTTACGATGACGGGATCGCGATAGCCCTCGGTCACCTGGATGTCGTAGAGGTTGGACCACTTGCGGGCGAACTCGGTGCTAAACGGCAGCAGGGGCATAAAGTTGCACGAAAAGGCGGACTGGCGGCCCTTGGTAACCGTACCGACGACCATTTCGAGCGGAATATCCCGCAGGCCGACGTTCTCTCGCTGACCTAAGGGGAGCTGAGCAACCAGGCTATCGAGGTCCGTAAGGTACGGGTGCTCGCTTTGGCTGATGGCGCGACGGCGTCCCTGCTCGCCGCGCTTGCGTGCTTGACGATAGGCCTCTTCCATGGTGTCTACTCCCTTAGTCGTTTAAACAACTATATATACCATGGTACCACGAATGAAAACCACCACAAAGGTGCCTGTCCCCTTTGTGGTGGTTTAGGCAATGATGGGGGCGATGGCGCGGATGCAGGCGTCGGCAGCGGTGAAAGTGGTGCTGTCGTCGCTGACGATAAAGATGATCTTTCCTTTGATGCCAAAGTCGCCGATCTCGCTAAAGAGCACGTAGGGCTCCTTGTCAAAGCCCGAGATGGGCGAGACGGCCGTTTTGGTTGCGCTCGTGAGCTCGTCTGCCAGCGCGTCAAGGGAAGCCCATTTAGACGTGTCCTTTACGGCGACGGGCACGGTCACGCGCCCAAAGGGCATCAGATGCACGAGTGTGTTCTTGGAGATGTTGGAGTTGGGCACAATGATGGTCTGTCCACAGGCATCTTCGATGGTCGTGTGGCGCCAGGTGATGTCTTGGACCACGCCGGATACGCCGCCGACCTCGATATTGTCGCCGGGTTTGATGATGCCCATAAACGTCACCTGCATGCCGCCGATAAGGTTTGAGAGCGTGTCCTGAAAGCCGAGTGAGATGGCGATGCCGCCGACGCCAAGAGCGGCGACGAGTGCGTTTGCGTTGATGCCAAAACAGTTGTCGAGGATAAAGCTGCCGCCGATCATCCAGATGACGGCGCGCGCGATGTTGATGAAGATGCTCGATGAAGGGAGCGGGTTATCGTCGCGGTTAAGCAGGTGGTGCAGGGTCTTGGACGCGACTTTGGCGGCAACGGCGGTGCCGATGGCCAAGATGCCGGCCCAGATGATGTTGTGGACCCATCGTTGTGCAAAGAAATGAAGAATTGGCTCAAACAATTCCATGTAGGGAAACCTCCTCATGATCGTCCAACCATGATACCCACCAAGAAGCCCGTCCGATCAAATTCTGACGGGCTTCTGTGCTCGATATAAGGTTTGCACGGCGGGGCTGCAAGGCCCGGCGGTGTAGCTTAGCGTCGACGCTTCCAGATAATACCGAGAATGATGATGACGATGCCGCCGATGAGGCATGCGCCGACCATAGCCAGCGTGCGGTCTCCCGTTGCGGCGAGCTTACCGGTCGTCTTCTTGGTGATGACCTTCGTGGTCGTCGTATCCGTCTGAGGCGAGGGCTCAGGCGTCGGGGCCGGTGTGGGCGTGGGGTCCACGGCGGCGGAGCCAAAGCTGATGGTGCCCGCGAGCGAGGCAATCTTGCTCTCCCAGCTGTTCTGCCCGATCAGCGCCCTTAGTGCTGACTCGCAGGTACCCCACTCGGTGTGCTTGGTGGCGTTTGCGAAGGTGGGGAAGTCGGTCGTGTTGGTGATGATGTAGTTGTTGGTGGCGACGGTATAGGTCTTGGCGGGGTCGAGCGTGCTGCCATCCTTGGTGAGTGTGGCGCTCACGATGCGCTTGCCTTCGGACTGCGTCCAATCGATTGTCACGTTGATGCCGCCGAAGGAAAGGACACTGCCGGAGTCGTCGCGCCACTTGTACATGTCTTGCGCCTCCTGCTCGGTGTGGCCGGACGCCACGTAGGCTTGCTGAAGCTCGTAGCTGTGATTGCACTCGTCACTGATCTGCAGCGAGTGCTCGAGCGCTGCCAGGAAGTCCGCACCGGTCATGGTCCAGGTCTCCACGGTGTTGCCGTAGGGCGAGATAGCGATGACGTTGCCGGCGGTCACATCGCCCGCCGCGATGCCGCCGCGGATGCCGCCCGCGTTCTCGATGGCAAGGTCTGCGCCCGTCAGGTCAAGATAGGAGCCGCAGATCACATGTCCGATGGTCTGGGTCTTGGTGGTGTCGCCCTTCTTGCTGGGACGGAAATCGGTGGTGCGCACCATTTCCCAACCATGCGTGCCTGCGGCGTCCTCGCCGTAGAAATAATTGGTAGAGCTCGTGCCGAGCACCTCGCTCGATGCGGCGCTAAAGGCATCGTAGAGCGGCTTGATCTTGTTGTTGTGGACCTCATCAAGGATGCTCTGATAGTAGGTGGAGCCCTTGTTGGGGTCGGTCAAAAGAACGTTTACGTCCTTGGCGGTATAGAGCTTCTCGTCGCTTTTGCCTGCGTATACCGCCACCGTGTCATCGTCGGTGCTTTCGGTGCCCTTGGTGTCGTACTCGTAGGGGACGGAAAGCAGTCCCACCTCGGCAAAGGCACTGCCCGCCTCGACAACGTGGATTGTCTTGCCGTCGGCTCCCGTCACCTTCTCGTTAAGGTTGATGTGCTCGTGGCCTGCGATAAGGGCATCGACGCCACGGAGCCGCGTGGCAAAGGTCTTGGCGTCGAGCGTGTGCGCGATACACACAACAACATCGCAGCCCTCCTTGCGCAGCTGCTCCGCCTCGGCATTGATGGCGTTCGCGGCACTCGAGAAGCTGGTGCCCGCGACCAGGTCCGCGCGCAGCGAGGAACCTAGCGACTCATCCATGGCTCCGACGACGCCGACCTTAATCTTGTAGTTAAACGTGGAACTGTTCTCGCCGTCCTTCCAAGTGCGGTTGAGCGTCTTGGTGATGCTCGAGCTCCATACGCCGTTCGAGGACGTTGCATTCGCGCAAAGCATGGCGAAGGGCGTGCCGGTGGTGCTGTGGCCGGTCATGGCGCGGAGCTTGTCCGCGCCGTAGCTCCAGTCGTGGTTGCCCGGCGTGGTCGCGTCGTAGCCGTCGGCATAGAAGGTGTCCATGAGCTCGGCGATGCTTTTGCCTTCGCTCATGGTGGCGAAGGACTGTCCATGGAAGGTGTCACCCGCATCGAGCAGAAGATCGGGGGCGTTGCCCTGGGCGCTATAGAGGACTGCCAGTCCGTCAAAGCCCACAGTGCCGGTGCCCTTGCTTGCGTTGTAGCTGTACTTGTAGCTGCCGTGGATATCGTTGGTGTGCATGACGGTCACGGAGTCGTTGATCGCCTGGGGCAGATTGCTCGCAAGGGCGAGGCTGGGTGCGCCAGTGAACACGCCGGCAAGCAGCGCGGCGGTTAACGCAAGGCGGGGGACGAATCTTTTCATGGCAGTCTCCTTAGTCCTTAACAAAAACCACCACAAAGGTGCCTGTCCCCTTTGTGGTGGTTTTCTAAGTCGTTAGCTTAGCAGCATGCGGTCGTTGGCGAGCTCGCCGCCCGAGACCTCCTCGAACTTCTGCAGCAGGTCGGCCACGGTGAGCGACTTTTTCTCGTTACCTGCCACATCGTAGATCACGTGGCCCTCGTGCATCATTATCAGACGGTTGCCCAGACGGATGGCGTCGTTCATGTTGTGTGTGACCATGAGCGTGGTCAGGTGGTTCTCGTCGACGATTTCCTCGGTCAGGTTGAGCACCTTCGATGCCGTCTTGGGGTCGAGGGCCGCCGTGTGCTCGTCGAGCAGCAGCAGGCGCGGCTTGGTGAGCGTGGCCATCAACAGGGTGAGTGCCTGGCGCTGGCCACCCGAGAGCAGGCCGACCTTAGCGTTGAGGCGCGTATCCAGACCAAGGTCCAGACGCTTGAGCAGCTCAACGTACTCGTCCTTCTCGGCCTTGGTGACGCCCCACGAAAGACCGCGATGCTGGCCGCGGCGCTTGGCGAGGGCCAGGTTCTCGGCGATCTGCATGTCGGCTGCGGTGCCGCGCATGGGATCCTGGAACACGCGGCCCAGGTACTTGGCGCGCTGCGACTCGCTCAGGCGCGAGATATCGGTGCCGTCGAGCTCGATAACGCCCGAATCGAGCGGATACACGCCGGCGATCATGTTGAGCAGCGTGGACTTGCCGGCGCCGTTGCCGCCAATCACGGTTACAAAGTCGCCGTCGTTAAGGGTGAGGTCGACACCGGTGAGCGCGCGCTTCTCGGTGACGGTGCCCTTGTTAAAGGTCTTCTTGACGTGTGAGAGCTTAAGCATCAGCCTCATCTCCCTTCGTGTAGGAGCTGCGGAGCTTATATCGCTCCCAAACCACGGGCACGCACAGGGCCACGGCCACGATTACGGCGGAGAGCAGCTTCATGTCGTTGGCGTCCATGCCCAGCTGCAGCACGATGGCGCGGATAAGGAAGTACACCACGGAGCCAAAGACGGCGGAGGCAAGACGGACGCTAAACTGCGTGAGTCCGCCGGGCAGCAGGCGACCGAGCACTTCGCCGATGACGATGGCGGCAAGGCCGATAACGATGGCGCCTGTGCCCATGCCAATGTCGGCATACTTTTGGCTCTGGCAGATAAGCGCACCCGAAAGGCCGATGAGGGCGTTGGAGAGCACGAGAGCGATCATCTTGGTGGAGTTGGTGTTAACGCCCAAGGCGCGGATCATGTACTCGTTGTTGCCGGTGGCGCGCAGCGCGGAGCCGATCTCGGTACCAAAGAACCAGTACAGGATGGCAACGATGGCCACGGCGAGCAGGATGCCCAAGATGATGGCAACGGTGGACTGCGGCAGACCGGTCATATTGCTGACGGCCGAGAACACGGTGCCCTTGGCAAGGATGGGCGTGTTGGATTTGCCCATGATGCGCAGGTTGACGGACCACAGGCTAATTTGGGTGAGGATTCCAGCGAGGATCGCGGGAATCTCGAAGACGGTGGTCAGAATGCCCGTGACCGCGCCCGCGATGGCGCCGGCGCACATGCCGGCCAGCACGGCGAGCAGCGGGTCGACGTTATTGTTGACGATGAGTACGGCGCAGACACAGCCGCCGAGGGCAAAGCTGCCGTCGCAGGTCATATCGGGGATGTCGAGCAGGCGGAACGTGATAAACACGCCAAGCACCATAATGCCCCAGAGGACGCCCTGCGAAACGGCGCCCTGCAATGCAATGAGCATGCTTCATACCTCCTAGGATAGGGTGGACACGTGAGTCACCATGATAGCGGTAACAATGTATAAAAGAGCTGCGGACGGTTGTTTTGTCTCATCCGAAACAAGCAGGGCGAACGCCGGTCTTTAGCGTTCGCCCCAAGGACTCAGATATTGAATAACGCAGCTATGGCGCGAGAACGAACCCTAGATGTGTTACGGCGCATGGTGCTACTCGTCCAGGGCGGAAAGGTCGATGCCCAGCGCCTCGGCCATCTCGTCGTTCTTGACGACGACCAAGTCCTTGCTCGAGAGGTGCTCGACAGCCATATCCTCGGGCTTGGCCTCGCCCTTCAGGATCTTAACGGCCATCTCGCCCGCGGCATAGCCCAGGTCCTCATAGTTGATGGAGAGGGTGAACAGACCGCCGGCCTTGCACATGCCCTCCTCGCCGGTAACGAAGGGGAGCTTGTTCTCCTTGCAGATCTGACCGACCTGCGAAGCGCCCGCGGCGATGGTGTTGTCGGTGGGGGAGTAGAGCGCGTCGACCTTGCCCACGGCGGACTCGACGACGGACTGGATCTCGTTGGAGCTCGAGACGGTGAAGTCGGTGTACTCCAGGCCAAGCTTGTCGAGTTCCTTCTTGGCGGCCTTGATTTGGACGTCGGAGTTGGACTCGGCGGTGCAGTAGAGCAGGCCGACCTTCTTTACGTCGGGCAGGACCTTCTGCATCATCTCGAGTTGCTCGGCGACCGGGGTAAGGTCGGAGGCGCCGGTGACGTTGGTGCCGGGCCTGTCGTTGTCCTGGACCAGGCCGGAGGCGGCGTAGTCGGTGATGGCGCAGCCCACGATGGGGATATCCGCCGTGGCACCGGCAGCAGCCTGTGCGGCGGGCGTGGCGATGGCGTAGATCAGGTCGACGCCATCGCCCACGAACTTGTCGGCGATGGACTTACACGTGGACTGGTCGTTCTGGGCGTTCTTCTGGTCGATCTTGACCTTAAGGCCGCTTTTCTTGATGGCCTTGACAAAGCCGTTGTTGGCGGCATCGAGTGCGGAGTGCTCGGTGAGCTGCAGAACGCCGATGGTGTAGTCGGAACCGGCGGCAGCAGAGCCGGAACCAGAGTTGCCGCCGCATCCGGCGAGCGGGGCGAGCGCGAGCAGGCCGGCGGAGACCAGAAGGCTCCTGCGGCTGATGGTGATGTCCTTCATATCATTACCCCCAGTATAAAAATGGCTGGAAACACTGCACTGGGACAAAGTGCAAGTGGAACTATAGTAACGCCGATGTCCATTTTTACAACAGCCTGGCGGGTTTTTTAATACAGAACCGGATAGGCGGTACGGGTAGTCGAATGGGTGACGGAGATGCTTATGCGGCGGAAACGGCGTCATCATCCTCGTCCAGGGCGGCAAAGAGTTTCTTGCCGTCAAGGAGGCGCGTGCTGACGTTTCTCATACGGGTGATCTCGACGGTGCGCAGCGTATCGTCGGTGCCTCGGGCGTCGTAGACCGTTCCCAGCAGATACGAGATGCCATCGCGCTGCCTGATGGCAAAGGGTCGGAGCGTCATCCGCACCGCTTCGGTTTCGCCACGGGCGAGGGTACTCGAGATATCAAAGCTGACGGTCGTTCCGTGGTCGATGGCCTGCTCGATGAGCTCGCACGTGTCGATGCGCTTGATGGGCGTGCGTGTTGCCTTGGTAGCCTTGCTGCTTGCGCTTGGAGCGGGTTCGGGTGTATCGAGGTAGTCGCGAACGTCGGCACTCGCCATGGCAACTAAATGCTGCGCCATGCTCTTGCGGATAGCGATAGGCGTGGAGCGGTTGCGCATGACCATGCCGTGGAGCCGGATGATCTCTTCGTCGGTGAGCGGGCGGGTAAGAAGTTTGTAGCCCACGCCGCGTTTGTAGTCGATTTCGTATCCGGCGTGACGAAGCGCGGATATCGAGGTGTAGATGCTGCGCCGCGCCGCCGAGATGGGCATGCGGGTGGGGTCATCGGGATGGGCGAGGTGCTCGATTAACTCATCGGAAAGCAATGCCTTGTCTTCGCCGGTGTTTTCGCTCAAGAGCTGCAGGATGCGCACGGCGCGATAGGCCGCCATCGAGGCGGCGCCTCTGGTCGTGGTCTCATAGTTTTCAACAACGGCTTCGGTCATAACGCCCACGTCCTTTCCATTTTGGGTGGCGACGGTACGGAGCCTAGGACGCGGGGCTTGCCTAGGGGCGCAAGGCGCTCTGGGCGGTCGGTAGTTGTCGGCAAGCGGCGGGTCGAGTTTTCAACAGCCCTGCTCAACTAACCAAAAACTTGCCAAAAGCTTGACGGATGCTGTTGAAAAAAGCGCCCCTCGGCTTGCCGAGAGGCGCTGACGCGATGTGCTGTAACGCGCTGGGTGGCGCTGTGGCGATTAGAAGTCGGCGTTGCCCACGGTACGCGGGTGCGGCAGGACGTCGCGGATGTTGCCCACGCCGGTGAGGTACATCACCAAGCGCTCGAAGCCCAGACCGTAGCCGGCGTGCTTGCAGGAACCGTAGCGGCGCAGGTCAAGGTAGTACTTGTACTGCTCGGGATTCATACCCAGGTCCTTGATGCGGGCCTCGAGCAGATCCAGGCGCTCCTCGCGCTGGGAGCCGCCGATAATCTCGCCGATACCGGGAACCAGGCAGTCGGCGGCGGCGACGGTCTTGCCGTCCTCGTTCATGCGCATGTAGAACGCCTTGATCTCGGCCGGGTAGTCGGTTACGAAGGTCGGGCGCTTAAAGTGCTCTTCGGTCAGGAAACGCTCGTGCTCGGTCTGCAGGTCGATGCCCCAGCTGACGGGGTAGTCGAACTGGTGACCCGCGGCGACTGCCTGCTCCAGGATCTCGACGGCCTCGGTGTAGGTAACGCGGGCAAAGTCGGAGTTTGCCACGTGGTTCAGGCGCTCGACCAGGCCCTTGTCCACAAACTTGTTGAGCATGTTGAGCTCGTCGGGGCAGGTGGCCATAACGTCCTTAAGGACGTACTTGAGCATGGCCTCGGCGTTATCCATGTAGTCGTTAAGGTCGGCAAAGGCCATCTCGGGCTCGATCATCCAAAACTCGGCGGCGTGACGCGTGGTGTTGGAGTTTTCGGCGCGGAAGGTGGGGCCAAAGGTGTACACGTCGCCAAAGGCCATGGCAAAGTTCTCGGCATTGAGCTGACCGGACACGGTGAGGCTCGCATGCTTACCAAAGAAGTCCTGGCTCCAGTCGACCTCGCCGGACTCGGTGAGGGGCGGATTTTTGGGGTCGAGCGTGGTCACGCGGAACATCTCGCCGGCACCCTCGCAGTCACTCGTGGTGATGATGGGGGTGTTGACGTAGACAAAGCCCTGCTCCTGGAAGAACCGGTGGATGGCGGCAGCCGCGACAGAGCGGATGCGGAACACGGCGCGGAACAGGTTAGTGCGCGGGCGCAGGTGCTGCTGGGTGCGCAGGAACTCGACGGTTGCGCGCTTCTTCTGCAGCGGGTAATCCGGGGCGCTGACGCCCTCGATCTCGATGGAGGTGGCAGAAAGCTCGAAGGGCTGGGGCGCATCGGGGGTCAGCTTGACGGTGCCAGTGCAAATGAGTGCGGCCGAGACGTTTTGGTGGGCGATCTCGTCGTAGTTGTCGAGCGCCTCGCGGTTCATGACGACCTGCAGGTCGCGGAAGCAGCTGCCGTCGTTGAGCGTAACAAAGCCAAAGTTCTTCATGTCGCGGACGGACTTGACCCAGCCGGCGACAGTGACGGTCTGGCCGCCGAGCGACTCGGCATCGGCATAGAGCTGCGCGATTTTGGTGCGGTTCACGTATCCTCCCATAGCGGTTGAATGATAATTATCCATACAGTTCGATATTCTAGCAGCTCGGCTCATTTGGGCTATACAGATAAGGCATTGGCGGGATGGTTTTTCAAACGAAAAGCGCCCGCGGCCAAATGGTCGCGGGCGCTTGACGAGGTGCCTTTTGGCTGTGTGGCACGGGGCCTGGCTACTTGGTCTTGGCTACCAGCAGCGGGTCGCCAAGCTTGACGAGCGGGTTGCCGCCGATAAGCGTTCCAGACTCGCCGACATGGTCGATGCTCTTAAGACGATCGAGCTCGGAGACGATGACGGTCACGATGTCCTCGTGACCGGCGGCCTTAATAGCCTCGCGGTCGAAGCTGATGAGCGGCTGGCCTGCCTTGACCACATCGCCCATCTCGACAAAGCGGGCAAAACCCTTGCCGTTCATTTCCACGGTGCCCAGGCCAACATGGATGAACACGCGAAGACCGTCCTCGGTGATCATGCCGATGGAGTGGTTGGTGACGGTGGTGGCGCCGATGCGGCCGTTGGCGGGCGCATAGATGGTGCCGGTGATGGGCTCGATGCCATAGCCCTGACCGAGCATGCCCGCGGCGATGGTCTCGTCGGGAACCTCGTCCAGATTGACGAGTACGCCGTTGACAGGGGCATAGATGACGCCTTCGCGGGTAGCGAAGCTTGCTGAGGGCGGAACGGACGCCTCGCCCGACGAAGTGAACGTGGACTTGAGCGAATCGAGCAGACCCATAGTTGCCTCCAACGTATCAAGCGCGCCTGTTGCACGCGTGTAATGTAGCCGGAAACGTTACGCATGTGTTTCCCGGCACGGTCAGCGTCCCTATTTTACGCTGTGAAACGATAGTGCTGAGCTGGGATTATGTGATATATCAGTTGAAAGGGAACTTATTGCGGGAGTGTTTCTGCGCCGTGGGTCCAACTGGGGTACGCTTGAGGACGAAAAAATAGTGCGCACGAATTGCGCGAAGGGAGCACCAATTGATTATCGAGAGTCATGCGCTGTGGGGCGAGGAGCCGACTGAGGAATATCCGGCGACGTTTACCTATTTGGGCGCCGAGCCGCTGCCCGATAAGCCTAATGGTCGTCGCCCGGCAGTGATTATCTGCGGTGGAGGCGCGTTTACGCACATCGCTCCGCATGAGCAAGATCCGGTGGCGTTTGCGTTTTTGGATTACGGGTACCAGGCTTTTGTGCTCAACTATGTGACAAGCGGCACGGGCGACGTGAGTTTTCCGCACCCGCAGGCCGATCTTGCCAAGATGGTCGCCACGGTGCGCGCTAATGCCGACGAATGGCATGTCGACCCCAAGCGCGTGTGCGTCGTGGGCTTTTCGGCGGGCGGCATGCTCTGCGCCTCGTTAGCAACGCAGTGGAAGACCGGTCCCTTTGCGGCGCTTGCCGGGGTGCGTCCGGATGATATTCGCCCCGACGCCGTGGTGCTGGGCTATCCATTGCTCGACCTTGCCTATGTGCGCGACACGCAGACGCGCGATCCGCGCATTGACCTGCGCGTGCCCAAGACGGGCGGCAAGACGGGACGTGATTTGCTTAACGACTACCTGTCGATGGTGACGGGCGGTGAGGCAACCGACGAACACTTGGCCGACATCTGCCCCACCACGCATGTTTCGCGCCAGATGCCGCCGACCTTTGTGTGGGGCGTGTCCGACGACAAGACGGCGCCGATCGCGCAGGTCTACCCGTTTGCGCAGCGCATGGCCGAGGAGGGCGTCGCATGCGAGATGCACGTCTTTGACCAGGGCGGCCACGGCCTTTCGCTCGGCAACGCCAACACCGCAGTCGACAACGAGGACAAGCAGGTGGCGGTCCGTCCTTGGATTCGTCTAGCCTTCCGCTTCCTCGAGCGTCACGGGTTTTAGACCGCGCAGCACGAGAGTGGATAATCTCCCATTTTTTGGTCTGCTTTTCGACAAAAATGGGAGATTATCCACTCTCGTGAGGTGGACATTTGAAAGCTACCTTTGTTGCTTTTCTACCAAACGGTGAACTGGGCGTTGTCCGTGTTCCAATGGACATCGCGAACGTAGTCTCGCACGCCCACTGCATCTCGCGCTTCGAACAGCTCAAGAATATGAGCATGCTCGGCATTGGCTATGCCCAGGAGTTTGCACGCCGTCTCCTGGTCGACGGTCTCGTAATCGCGCTTGATAAAACAGCGTTCGAGTTGCGAAATCATGTCGCGTAGACGGTCGTTGCCGCAGCGGTTAAAGTACGTCAGGTGAAAGTCTCGCTGAATGTCGTCGTACTTTCGGATAAGACCGCCCTGGATCGCAAGGTCCATGGACCCAACCAAAAACTTTAGCTGCATGATGTCCTCTTCGGTCAGGAGGGGGCAGGCGAGATATGCTGCCTGCCCGTCGAGCGGCCCCATAATCTCAAAGACCTCAACGGCATTTTGCTGATCGAATCCACGGACGCGGAATCCGCGGCGGGGGAGATTGTCCAGATAGCCATCGCTTGCTAGCTGGATGAGCGCCTCGCGAACCGGCGTGCGCGAAACGCCCATGGCATCGCAGATCGCTTGCTCGCTCACGCGGTCGCCGGCCGAAAGCTCGCCGGC
This sequence comes from Collinsella sp. OM07-12, assembly GCF_003438275.1. Classification (NCBI taxonomy): domain Bacteria; kingdom Bacillati; phylum Actinomycetota; class Coriobacteriia; order Coriobacteriales; family Coriobacteriaceae; genus Collinsella; species Collinsella sp. OM07-12. Next base: position 67,878 of record NZ_QSTQ01000005.1, on the reverse strand, counting down.
GTCTATACGACTCGAAATGTAGTCGTATACATGGTCCTTCAAGGGCCTTCTGAGTGTTTCCATGAACTTATAACCCTTAACTGTATATTTTCAATTCTTAATACGTTTCGCTTGAATAGGCTAATTGAATTATAGAACGACCAGCTAAATCGCGCTACTTAATCAGAAGAAGCAAAAAAACGCTTACCGAGAAAAACCTACCGCCCAGGATTGTATACAATATACAAAACAGCAAAGACACCCTAAGATAAAGCCACCGGAAGGAAGGCGGGCGCGAGGAAGTCCGCCCTCTACTAAGAGATCCAAGGAGGATCATCATGACCAAGTTCAGCCACGTCATTATCCGTCGTCCCGGCAAGTCCCTGAGCAATGGCATCACGAGCGCTCCCGAGCTTGGCCAGCCCATCTACGAGCGCGCTATCGAGGAGCATTACGATTACGAGCACGCACTCGAGCAGTGCGGCGTTGACGTGTCGGTGCTGCCGGCTCTCGAGCAGTATCCCGACAGCTGCTTCGTCGAGGATCCGGCCGTTATCACTCGCTGCGGCGCCATCATTACCAACCCCGGCGCCGACAGCCGTAATGGCGAGAAGGACGAGATCGAGCCGGTCGTCCGTCGCTTCTTTGACGACGAGCATGTGAAGCACATCGTTTCCCCCGGCACGCTCGACGGCGGCGACGTCATGATGGTCGGCGACCACTTCTACGTCGGTCGCTCCGCTCGCACCAACGAAGAGGGTATCCGCCAGTTCTGCGAGATTCTCGAGGGCTGGGGCCTCGAGGGCTCCGAGGTGCCGCTGGAGGAGGTCCTGCACCTCAAGACGGGCGTCAACTACATCGAGGACAACAACATGCTCGTCTCCGGTGAGTTTATCGATAAGCCCGACTTTGCCCAGTACAACAAGATCGTCGTGCCCGAGGACGAGGCTTACGGCGCCAACTGCATCTGGGTCAACGGTACGGTCATCGTTGCCGAGGGCTATCCGACCGTGCTCAAGGCCGTGCAGGATCTGGGCTACAAGACGCTTGTTGTCGATACCTCCGAGTACCGCAAGGTCGACGGCGGCCTCTCCTGCCTGTCCCTGCGCTTCTAATGCGGTCGCTGTACTAGCTTAATGATCGCTTGACCGATGGCCCGGCACCCGATTCGGGACGTCCGGGCCATCTTTATGCGGTCGTCTGATGGAGGGGGTGCACATATAATGGCCTCTAAAACTCGTAACGACGAGATGATCGACCCCAATGGTCTTGATCTTTTCCGTCTGACCATGATGGTTATCACCGCGAGCATTTGCGGCGGTATCTTTTCTCTTGCCGGCGATATGGCGGCAGGCGGAGCCAATACCGGCGCGGTCATTATCTCGTGGGGAATTTGCTTTATTGGCGTCTTTGCGCTGATGATGGTGTTCAACGGTCTGTCTCAGGCTCGTCCTGACCTGACCGGCGGCATCTATGCATATGCTGCGGCCGGCTTTGGCGATTACATTGGATTCAACTCCGCTTGGGGCTACTGGATCAGCGCGTGCCTTTCCAACGTGAGCTTTGCGCTCTTGCTGTTTAGCGCGCTGGGCTATTTCTTCCCTGCGTTTGGCGCGGGTAACAACCTGCTTTCTATCGTCTGCGCCAGCGTGTTTTTGTGGTTCCTTACCGCCCTTGTGCTTCGTGGCGTTAAGGAGGCTGCGGGCATTAACACGATCGTCACGTTGGCGAAGCTGGTGCCGCTGGGGCTCTTTGTGCTGAGTATCGTGCTCCTGGGTAAGTTCAACGTCGATATCTTTATGGACAACTTCTGGGGAGAGCCGGCTGGTCCTGGCTTTGGCGAGCAGGTTGTCTCGACCATGATCGCCCTTGTCTGGGTTTTCACGGGCATCGAGGGCGCTGTCGTTATCTCGGGCCGTGCAAAGTACGTGCGTGACGTCGGCCGCTCGACGGCGCTCGGATTTGCGGCTGTATTCACGCTGTATCTGATCATCTCGATGCTGTCGCTCGGCATTATGCCGCGCGAGGAGATGGCACAGCTTGCAACGCCCTCCATGGCGGGAATTCTCGAGTGCGCAATCGGTCCGGTTGGTGCTGCCATCGTAAACCTTGGCGTTATCCTTTCGTTGGTCGGCGCGCTGCTGGGCTATGTCATCATTGCGTCCGAGACGCCGTTCGAGGCGGCGCGCCAGGGATCCTTCCCTCTGGCGTTTGCCAAGACGAACAAGCACGACGCCCCGGTGGTAACGGTTCTCGTGAGCTCCGGCATCACGCAGCTCTTCTTGATCGTGTCGTATGTGGCGGCGAGCACCTACCAGTTCTTCTATAGCTGCGCAGTCAACACGATTCTGGTTCCGTATGTCTGCTCGGCTGCCTATTACATGGTGATTGGCTGGAAGAACGAGCATCTGGACGGGCCGCATGCGCCCAGCGTCGGCAAAGCCCGCTTCTTCGGTACGCTCGGCTTCATCTACACATTGTTCCTGGTGTGGTCGACGGGTCTTCAGGGCGTTATGATCACGACGATTCTTTTTGCTCCGGCCATTCCCGTTTATATGCTGGGCGAGCGAGGCCGCGGTAAACCGGTGCTTCCGCATCTGCACGACAAGCTGATCGCAGCGGTGGTCATTGTCGTGGCAATCATTTCGCTGTATCTGCACTTTGCCGGCATTGCGCCGATAGTCTAAGACTGCGGCAAGCTTCATCGCTTGGCAAGCCGGCGGAGGCATCGCGTGCCGGTGCCGTTCGGTAATCCATAACTGACGTGGGCCTCTGTAACGTGCTTCTGTGAGTGCCCACCAGGCCCGCGCGGGTGACATTAGTTGCTTGCGCGGGCTTTTGCTGCTTGGGTGCAATGGGGGCAGCTTAGCTTGCACCGATCTGTTGATTGAACGTCGTTGTGTGTTCGCGCTATCATGCATGGTTAAAATTGGTTAGCCATGGCAAACGGTTAGCCATGGTGAACATAAATACAAAGCCCTGTGGGCGCCGGGGGAGGAACACGGACGTGAGACTCGATACACTCGAGATTGGAAAGGACGCCGTTGTCGCATCGGTGGCATCGGACGATCAGGCACTCCGACAGCATATTTTGGACATGGGTCTAACGCCGGGCACCGAAGTCACCATGATGAAGTACGCCCCTATGGGCGATCCGCTCGAGATCCGTCTGCGTGGCTACGAGCTGACGCTGCGCAAGGACGATGCCGCTCGCATTGAGCTCGTGGGCATCCACGACACCGATACGGGTCCGCGCGTGAACGCCGCTATTGGCACAACGGAGCACCCGGCCCTCGGCGAGGGAACGTATTCGCCCCGCGCGGCAAAGACGGCCGTGCCCGAGGGCGCGCCGCTGCACTTTGCCCTCGCCGGCAACCAAAACTGCGGCAAGACCACGCTGTTCAACCAACTGACGGGCTCCAACCAGCACGTCGGTAACTTTCCCGGCGTGACGGTCGACCGCAAAGACGGCACCATCCGCAACCATCCCGAGGCGAGCGTTACCGACCTGCCCGGCATTTACTCCCTGTCGCCGTACACGGGCGAAGAGATTGTGAGCCGTCAATTTATCCTGGACGAGCATCCCGACGCCATCATCGACATCATCGACGCTACTAATATTGAACGCAACCTGTACCTAACGCTGCAGCTTATGGAGCTCGATCGCCCCATGGTCATCGCGCTCAACATGATGGACGAGGTGACGGCCAACGGCGGCGCCGTGGACGTCAACCTGCTCGAGAGCCTGTTGGGCGTGCCTGTTGTCCCCATTAGCGCTGCCCGCAACGAGGGCATCGGCGAGTTGGTGGATCATGCCTTGCACGTGGCGCGGTTCCGCGAGCGTCCCGGCCGCCTGGACTTTTGCGCGCCCGATGGCCCGGACGGCGGAGCCCTGCACCGCTGCATCCACGGTATCGCCAACCTTATCGAGGACCATGCCGTGACGGCGCATATCCCGGTGCGTTTTGCGGCGACCAAGCTGGTTGAGGGCGACGAGTTGGTGACGGAGGCGCTTCACCTGGACCGCAACGAGCTCGACGCCATCGAGCACATTATTTCCCAGATGGAGGGCGAGGCCGGCACCGACCGCCTGTCCGCGCTGGCCGATATGCGCTTTAGCTTTATCGGCGACGTGTGCGGGCGCTGCGTCGTCAAGCCGCACGAGAGCCGCGAGCACGTACGCTCCGTCAAGATCGACCGCATCCTGACGGGTCGCTACACGGCCATTCCGGCGTTCCTGGTGATCATGGGCCTCGTCTTTTGGCTGACGTTTGGCGTGATCGGCGCAGCGCTGCAGGGACTCTTGGAGGACGGCATCGCTGCCATCATCGCTTCGGCCGATGCGGGCCTCAAAGCGTTCGGCACCAACGACGTGGTGCGCTCGCTGGCTGTCGACGGCGTGCTCACAGGCGTGGGCAGCGTGCTCACCTTCCTGCCGATCATCGTCGTGCTCTTCTTGTTCCTCTCCATTTTGGAGGACTCGGGCTACATGGCGCGCGTGGCCTTTGTCATGGATAAGGTGCTGCGCCGCTTTGGCCTGTCGGGCCGCAGCTTTGTGCCCATGCTCGTCGGTTTTGGCTGCACCGTGCCGGCTATCATGTCGACCCGCACGTTGCCGTCCGAGCACGACCGCAAGATGACCGTCATGCTCACGCCGTTCATGAGCTGCTCGGCCAAGTTGCCGGTCTACGGCCTGCTGTGCGGGGCGTTTTTCCCGCAGGCGACGGTTCCTGCTATGGTCTCGCTCTATCTGATCGGCATTGTGGTCGGCTGCGTCGCGGCTTTGGTGCTCAACCGCACGGCATTTAAGGGCGACCCGGTGCCGTTTATCATGGAGCTTCCCAATTACCGCCTACCGAGCGTTAAGACGACGGTGATGCTGGCATGGGATAAGGCCAAGGACTTTATCACCAAGGCCTTTACCATCATCTTTGCCGCCACCGTGGTCATCTGGTTCCTCCAGACGTTCGACATTCGCTTTAACGTGGTTGCCGACCAGTCGCAAAGCCTCCTTGCGGGCCTTGGTAGCATTATCGCTCCGCTGCTGGCGCCGCTCGGCTTTGGCGACTGGCGTGCATCCACGGCGCTCGTCACCGGACTTATTGCCAAAGAGAGTGTCATTTCGACCCTCACCGTGCTTTTGGGTGCAACCTCGCCCGCGGCACTGTCGACCATGTTTTCGCCGTTTACCGCTTACGTGTTCCTGGTCTTTACGTTGCTGTACCCGCCGTGTGTGGCGGCAATCGGTGCCGTCAAGAGCGAACTGGGTGCGCGCTACGCCGTGGCCGTGTTCGCGTTCCAAGTGACAGTCGCCTGGATCGTGGCGTTTGTCGTGCATTCGGCAGGCATATTACTGGGGTTGGCTTAGCTATTAATTGATGGCGCAACCTCTGTGTATTGAGTTGATTGCGGCCCCGCATCAATACTGACGGATGCGGGGCCGTTGCTATATAATCGCCCACCGCCCAAGACAATCGGAGAGGTTTTCCTATATGGCTCAAACAAAGCAAGATGGCATCTCGCTCAAGCAGTGGCTCCCGCTTATCGGGCTCGCCTGTTGCGCGTTCGTGTTCAACACGTCGGAGTTTATGCCCATCGGCCTTCTGACTGATATCGCCGCGTCGTTCTCGCTCACCGAGGCCCAAGCCGGCATCATGATTTCGGTCTATGCCTGGGGCGTCATGCTGCTGTCGCTGCCACTCATGGTGTTTGCCTCGCGCTTTGAGTTCAAGTGGATGCTGCTCGGCGTGCTCGCCGTGTTTTCTCTGGGTCAGTTCCTGTCTGCTGTGGCACCGACATATCCCATCCTGGTCTGTGCGCGCCTGGTGGTCGCTTGCGCACATGCCGTGTTCTGGTCGGTCGCCTCGATTATGGCCTCGCGCCTGGTTGACGCCCGCCACGGGGCGCTCGCCATCAGCATGATCGCCACGGGCTCGTCTATCGCGCAGATTTTCGGCCTGCCCCTCGGTCGTGCCATCGGCCTGGCCGTGGGCTGGCGCATGACGTTTGCCGTGGTCGGGGCCTTCTCTGCCGCCGCGGTGGTGTACCAGGCCGCGGTGTTCCCGGCCATGCCGGCGGGTGAGCGCTTTACCGTTAAGCAGCTGCCCGAGCTGCTCAAGAACCCGTTCCTGATTGCGCTCTACGCGGTCACGGTCTTTATGGCGACCGGCTACTACGCGGGTTACAGCTATATCGAGCCGTTCCTGGCACAGGTCGCGCACGTCGACGCAGGCGCCATCACCATGACGCTGACGGCGTTTGGCTGCTCCGGTCTGGTGGGCAGCTGGCTGTTCGGCCGACTGTTCGATGGGCACCGGTTCCCGTTCTTGGCTATTACGCTCTCCGGCGTGCCGGCGGCCCTGCTGCTCATGGGTTCGGCCGCATCGTTGCTCGCGGCAGTGCTTGCCGTCTGCGCGCTATGGGGCTGCTGCGCCACGGCCTTCAATGTGGCGTTCCAGGCCGAGCTCATCAAGTACACGCCGGCGGATTCGTCGGCTGTCGCCATGTCGATCTTCTCGGGCCTGTTCAACCTGGGTATTGGTACGGGCACGGCGATTGGTGGCGCCGTGGTGTCGGGCCCGGGCATCGCTTGGATCGGCTACGCGGGCGGCACGATTGCCGTCGTGGGCGTCATCCTCGCCATCACCGTGCTGTTCCCGGCCATACGCCGCGCAAAGCCTGTCGCCTAACCACACCCCCTCATCAGTTGCGGCGGAATGCGGACTGGATTGGGTAGCTAAAAAAGCCCCGTCCCAAATTAGCTACCCTGCTGGGCATACAATGGATGTCGTTGTGTTGAGCTTACCGGGAGGCTGTTATGTGGGCATACGAGACGACGTTCTATCAGATCTATCCGCTGGGCTTTTGCGGGGCTCCGCGCGAAAACGCCGCGCCTGTTGCCGAGGATGAGCTCTTCCAAGCTGCCGGTACCGCGCCCAATCCCGATGCCCCCATCATGAAAATCGCCCAATGGGCCGATTACCTGCAGGAGTTCGGTATCGGTGCCGTGTTGATCAACCCTCCGCTTGAGTCCGATGGCCATGGCTACGATACGCGCAGCCTGCGCCATATCGACCGCCGCCTGGGTGGAGATGCCGACTTTGCCGCCGTGTGCGAGACGCTGCATGCCCATGGCATACGCGTGGTGCTCGATGCCGTCTTTAACCATGTGGGCCGCGGCTTCTGGGCATTCCGCGACGTGCAGGAGCGCAAGTGGGATTCGCCCTACAAGGATTGGTTCCACATCAGTTTTGACGGCGATTCCTGCTATGGCGACGGCTTTTGGTATGAGGGCTGGGAGGGCCATTTTGAGCTCGTGAAGCTCAACCTGCAAAATCCTGCCGTAGTCGATTACCTGCTCGAGTCTGTGCGCCGTTGGGCCGATGACTTTGGCATCGACGGCCTGCGCCTGGACGTCGCCTACATGCTCGACCGCGACTTTATGCGCCGCCTGCGCTCCTTTACCCGCGAGCTCAAGCCCGACTTTGTACTGATCGGCGAGACGCTCCACGGCGACTACAACCAGATCGTCAACGACGAGATGCTCGACTCCTGCACCAACTACGAGTGCTACAAGGGCCTGTATTCCAGCTTTAACTCAGTCAATATGTTCGAGATCGCCCATTCGCTGCATCGCCAGTTTGGCGGCGACCCGTGGTGCATCTACCGCGGCAAACACCTGCTGTCGTTTGTCGACAACCACGACGTGCCGCGTCTGGCCAGCATCCTCACCGACAAGTCGTGCCTGCGTCCCGCCTATGGCATGCTCTTTGGCATGCCGGGAATCCCGTGCGTCTACTATGGCAGCGAGTGGGGAATTGCTGGCGAAAAGGGCGGCCCCGATGGCGACTGGGCGCTGCGACCTGCGCTCAATGCGCCTGCGCCCAACGAGCTGACGGCGTTCATCACGCAGCTCGCGCACCTTCGTTCGGCCGACGACGCGGCGGCACGCGCTCTCAACTACGGCGCGTACCGTAACGTGGTGATTCAAAACAAGCAGCTGCTGTTCGAGCGTGCCTGCGACGACGCCACGGTGCTCGTGTCGGTGAATGCCGTGGACGAGACCTATTCCTTTACAGCCGGCGAGCTCAACGGGTCCTTTGTCGACCTGCTTGCCGACGACGCGCCCACGGTCGAGCTGGCGGGCACGCTTGAGCTTGCGCCCTACGAGGTGCGTTATCTGTTGAGGGCCTAGCCCATGCCAGTGTCTGACGAGGGCTATCAACATATTGAGCATGGGTTTGAGCCCGTGTTCGACCGGCACTCGCGCGTTTTGGTGCTCGGGTCGTTCCCCTCGGTGCTTTCGCGCGCCAATGCCTTTTACTATGGCAACCCTCAGAACCGCTTTTGGCGCGTGATAGCGGCATGCCTCGGTGCGCCTGTGCCACCCAATGAGGGCGATCCTTTGGCGGACGGTACGCCGGCGACACTCGACGCCTCGATTGCCGCCAAGCGATTCATGCTCCTCGACGGCGGCGTAGCCCTGTGGGATGTGATCGAGAGCTGCGATATCAAGGGCTCGAGTGACGCTAGTATTCGTAACGTCGTGCCGGCACACATCGAGCTCATCACCAGCAACGTGTCCATTGAGCAGGTAATATGCAACGGTGGCACGGCGGGGCGCCTCTACAAGCGCTATCTACAGGAGCGGACGGGCCTGCCCGCTGTCATATTGCCGTCAACAAGTCCCGCTAACGCGGCCTGGCGCCTGGATCGCCTCGTTGAGTGCTGGCGCGAGGCCGTTGACTGGGGTGCTCGATAATTTAGATAGTTGATTGAGCACGGGTGCCGAGACGTTTGATGATGGCGTGCCAGATTGGCGTGGGCACGGCGGGCTTGGCGAAAACCACGCCATCTGCTGTGACATCCCCGGTGTCGCCGCCGCCGAGTCGTTGGGCGTGCTCAACCGAGCAGCCCATGCGCACGGCGCCTACCAGCTTATCCATCGCTTCGGAAAACGGCCGTCGCAGAAGTCCCATGCGTGGGGAATGGTGAAGCGCCGCGATGCCGCTGCCGGCACAGATGACAACGCCGCCGCACCACGTTAGCCTACGGAGTTCGCAAGCTTGGCGCAGGCACTCGATATACCGGTGCGCCTCCTCGGTGCGCCCACAGGTGGCTTGAACGACGACATAGACGCGCGTTCCCGTATTGCCAAAGCGATCGAGTGCTTGTTGAGCGGCGGATGCCGCCTCATCGTTGGGCTTATCCGTAATCGCGAGCACAATGCCATCGACGGCGGCATCGGCGTCATTCGCCTTCAAGTCGACCGGGCGGGGGAGCGCGGTGCCGGAAAGCCGGGCATAGGCCGCGATGGCATCCTGCAGGTCCCAGAGCAAAAACTCAAGATCGGCGCTATTGGGAATACTGACGTATGCAATCTTCTGCAGTGTTTTGGGCTTATTGCCCTGCGGATCTGTCTCCATGCCGCCTCCTTTCCGGTTGGTTTCCGTTTAGGTTACACCGTCTGGTGACGCTTCGCCGCGCTATCCTAGTGCAACCCTTACGAAAGGAACGCCATGCGTCTGCCCATGAATACCTCGCTTGCCACGCTCAAACCCTCCGGCATCCGTCGGATAAACGCGCTCGCTGCCCAGCACCCGGGGTGCATCGCGCTCGCGCTCGGCGAGCCCGATTTTCCCACGCCCGATGTGATTAGCGCCGAGGTGACCGCCGCACTGGGCCGCGGCGACACGCACTATCCGCCCAACAACGGTCGTCCCGCCCTGCGCGAGGCGCTGTCTGCCTACATGGGAGACGCGGGTCTTACGTTTTCGGCCGACGAGGTCATCCTGACCGACGGCGCGACCGAGGCCCTGTCGGCAACATTCATGGCCATGCTCAATCCCGGCGACGAGGTCATTATCCCCACGCCGGCCTTTGGCCTGTACGAGAGCATCGTCGTGGCCAACCACGCCAAAGCAGTCTTTTTGGATACAGAGCCCGCACAGTTTCAGATTGACGAGCACGCGCTTCGTGCCTGCGTGACGCCGGCGACCAAGGCCATCGTCATCTGCTCGCCCAACAATCCAACGGGCTGCATCCTCAACGCGGCCTCGCTCGACGCCGTGGCACGCGTGGCGGAGCAGACGGGCATCTACGTGGTCTGCGACGACGTATACAACCGCCTGGTCTATGTGGATGGCTACGAGCGGTTTGCCCAGCGACACCCGGAGCTGCGTAATCAGACGGTGGTCATCGAGAGCTTTTCCAAACCCTGGGCCATGACCGGCTGGCGCTTGGGCTGGCTCGCAGCCGCAGCCCCCGTCATCGCCGAGATCGCAAAAGCTCATCAATACTTAGTATCGAGTGCCGTCTCCTTCGAAATGGACGCCGCAACCAGAGCCCTCACCGTCGACCCAACCCCCATGCTCGAAGTCTACCGAGTCCGCCGCGAGCGCGTACTCGCAGCCTTGGACGCCATGGGCCTCGACGCAGTAGAACCAGCAGGAGCCTTCTACGCCTTCCCCAGCATTAAACAATTCGGCCTAACAAGCGAAGACTTCTGCATCAAAGCCATCAAAGAAGCCAACGTAGCCCTAGTCCCAGGCGACTGTTTCGGCTGCGAAGGCCACATCCGCCTAAGCTACTGCGTAAGCGACGAAAACCTAGACAAAGGCCTAAATCGCCTGTCCGCCTTCATTTCGACTTTGTAGTCCTCAGGGATGCAACACATCAGCCCACCGACATAAGGGTTATGCGTGGGGCGCGTCGCTCAACGGACACGAGGATTCGCAGCAAAGGCAACGTAGCTCCGGCCGGGAGGGGCAGGGCGAGTTTTCCGTAGATTCCGCACGAGCCGAAGGCCACTTAATGTGGCCTTCGTGCGAGCCCAGGACTTGACCGAGCGGAAAACTCGCCCTGCCCCTCCCGGTCGGAGCGTATGCAGGGTTTGTGTACGAATCCTCGCGTCCGTTGACCGACGCCGGGGTCCCCGCCATAATACTTTCGGTTCACGCACGAATCCGCTGCCAGAGACAGCCGGTGCAAACGGGCTTCGCCCGCAAGCTTAATGGGATATCCCGCCAGCCGAGGTGGTCGAGTAGATATGTCTTCTCGCCCCCGTCGCTCATGCAGCGCGGGGGCTTTCTTTTTGGACATGCCCCCGTCACGTCCTTGTGGCGGACCGTGCCCGGAAAGAATTCGAGGAGGGGTAATTCATGCCCCAGCAGTACAAAATCGACAAGGTTGCAGAGATCGAGTCCCGTATCGCCGAGAACGCCGGTCTGTTCGTCGTCAACTACAACGGTCTGACGGTTAAGCAGGCTCAGGAGCTGCGTCATCAGCTTCGCGAGTGCGGCGCCGAGATGAAGGTCTACAAGAACAACCTGGTCAAGATCGCTCTCAAGAACCAGGAGCAGCCCGAGCTCGACGAGATCCTCGCCGGCCCCGTCGCTTATGTGTTCTACGAGACCGAGCCGGTCGAGGCCGCTAAGGCCCTCAAGGACTTCTCTGCTAAGTCCAAGGGCGTCCTTGAGATCAAGGGCGGTATCTCCGACGGCAAGGCCGTTTCCGCTGATGATGTTAAGGCTATCGCCGAGCTGCCCACCAAGGATCAGCTTCTCGGCCAGATCGCCGGTCTCATCTCCGGTTTCGCTCGCGACATCGCTGTCTGCGTCAACGGCGTTTCCTCTGGTCTCGCTCGTTCGATCCAGCAGGTTTCCGAGCAGAAGGCAGCCTAGTCGCTGTTTTCACCCGCGGCGGCAACGCCGCACCCCTGGCGCATTCGCGCTGTGTTTTAACTGATCTCCGTGCACAGACACGGAAACCGAAAGGACTTAGAAATGGCTAAGCTTACCACCGATGAGATCATCGATGCTCTTAAGGAAATGACCCTTCTCGAGGCTTCCGAGCTCGTCAAGGCTATCGAGGACACCTTCGGCGTTTCCGCCGCTGCTCCTGCTGCCGTTGTCGCCGCTCCCGCTGCTGGCGCTGCTGAGGCCGAGGAGAAGACCGAGTTTGACGTCGTGCTCGAGGGCTTCGGCGACAACAAGATCCAGGTCATCAAGGCCGTCCGTGAGCTCACCAACCTTGGCCTGAAGGAGGCCAAGGAGGTCGTCGAGGGCGCTCCCAAGGCTGTTCTCGAGGGTGCCAAGAAGGAGGACGCCGAGGCTGCCAAGGAGAAGCTCGAGGCCGCTGGCGCTGCTGTCACCCTCAAGTAATCAGGCTTTCTCGCCAGATTTCTTTGCAGACGGGGTTCGCATTGCGAACCCCGTCTTTTTTGTTTTTCGGTCCCTCGACATCGGTTGCTCAAACTGCCATGTTCTGTGATTTGCGTCGTATCGGGTGCCCTGCCGTTGGACAATAAAATTGCACCATTCGAGCAATAATTTGCGTTGACCTGCTGAAGAATTGTCTCTGCCTTGTAGCGACATATAGTTCCAGCGGTAAGATGCTTGGGTATCGCAATTTGGTCTGCGGCTGTGTGCCGCACGCATGGGGCGCTTTTGCGCCTGCGAAAGGATCTTTGAATAACATGAAGGCAATCATCCCCGCCGCCGGTCTTGGCACGCGTTTTCTGCCTGGCACCAAGTGCACGCCCAAAGAGATGCTGCCGGTGCTCGACAAGCCCGTCATTCAGTACGTCGTCGAGGAGGCGCTCGAGCCCGAGGAGGTCGACGATGCCATCATCGTTACCTCGCCCGGCAAGCCCGAGCTGCTGAGCTACTTCCAGCCCGATCGCTCGCTCGAGAACCTGCTGCGCGAGCGCGGCAAGAACGCCTATGCCGATGCCGTAGCCCACGCTGGCGGTATGCCGGTCGATTTCCGTTATCAGTACGAGCCCAAGGGCCTCGGCCATGCTATCCGCTCTGCTGCCGACGCCGTGGCAGGGGAGAACTTCCTTGTTCTTCTGGGCGACTACGTTGTGCCCAACCGCGACATCTGCGACAAGATGCTCGCCGTCTCCAAGGAGCACGGTGGCGCTTCGGTTATCGCCGTCGCTGCTTGCTCGCCCGAGGAGGTCAGCCGCTACGGCGTGATCGCCGGTGAGCGCGTCGGTTCGCTCGAGGGTGCCGAGGACGTTGCCGATGCTGAGCCGGGCGCTGTCTGGCGTATCGGCGGTCTGGTCGAGAAGCCCGCCCCCGAGGCGGCTCCGTCCAACCTGTACATCGTCGGCCGCTACCTGCTGAGCCCGCTGGTCATGGACCTGCTTGCCGACCAGCAGGCCGGTAAGGGTGGCGAGATCCAGCTGACCGACGCCATGGCCCGTTCGCTCGACCGCGAGGCAATGTATGCCGTCGTCATCGACCCGCTGTCGGGCTACGACACCGGCACTCCCTCTGGCTGGATGGCAACCAACGCCCTCATGGCAGCAAGCGACCCCCGCTTTGCCGATGCCTTCTGGGACGCCATCGACGAGCGCGGCGGTCTTAAGCGCAACTAGCACGTGCCACGGGTGCGGACTTCGGTTCGCACCCGTTTTTTGTTCGCGGGCCATGTAAGCCGTTGCGGGAGGCCGTCGTTGTCCTGCAGGGGAGTGTGTGTTCACAGAAAATATATGAACGCATGTTCGATACAACACCATCTACCTGCTCGTTTTCTGTTGAAAAACTTTGCTACTCCAAAAACTCAATCGCGTCAAGGCTTTTCTTGCCCAACGGTCGGTACCTGATAAACTATTAGGTTGCGATAACTGGCGAAGCTATGCCTCGCCAACCCACCGAGCATTTCCGTGAAGGAGGAAAAACCTGGTGACCTACGCATACACTGCCACTGAGCGCAAGCGCGTCAGCTTCGGGAAAATCCCGGAGGCCATGGAGCTCCCCAACCTTATCTCTGTTCAAAGGGAATCCTTTGAGCGTTTTAAGGACGAGGGCCTTCGTGAGGCGTTCAAGGAATCCAGCCCCATCCAGAGCCAGAACCATGTTCTCGAGGTTACCTTCGGCGAGCATCAGTTCGGCGACCCCGCGCACACTGTCGAGGAGTGCCGCGAGAAGGATATGACCTATCAGGCCCCGCTTCTGACCGACGTCCGTCTCACCAACAAGGAGACCGGCGAGATCAAGGAGCAGCTCGTCTTCATGGGCGACTTCCCCATGATGACCGATCAGGGCACCTTCATCATCAACGGTACCGAGCGCATCGTCGTCTCCCAGCTCGTTCGGTCCCCGGGCGTGTACTACAGCTCCGAGATGGATTCGGGCAAGCAGATCTACAAGGCCCAGATCATTCCGTCCCGCGGTGCCTGGCTTGAGTTTGAGGTCGACAAGCGCGATCAGCTCATGGTCTCCATCGACCGTAAGCGCAAGCAGAGCGCCACGATGTTCCTGCGCGCCCTTGGCATCGCCGTCACCAACGACGACATCATCGAGCTGCTCGGCAACTCCGATGTGATCAAGCGCACCCTGGAGCGCGACACCGCCCTCACTCGCGAGGACGCCCTCATCGAGATCTACCGTCGCCTGCGCCCGGGCGAGCCTCCCACCGTGGACGCTTCCCGCAGCCTGCTCGAGGGCCTGCTCTTCAACCCGCAGCGCTACGATCTGGCCCGCGTCGGTCGTTACAAGGTCAACAAGAAGCTCAACCTCACCACCGAGGAAGAGGTCACGGTGCTCACCGACGAGGATATCGTCGCGACGCTGCGCTACCTGCTGTCCCTCGCTGCCGGCGAGCAGGGCTTCAAGGTCGACGACATCGACCACTTTGGCAACCGCCGCATCCGCACCGTCGGCGAGCTCGTCGCCAACCAGTTCCGTATCGGCATGAGCCGTATGGAGCGCGTCGTCCGTGAGCGCATGAGCTCCCAGGACATCGACGAGATCACCCCGCAGTCGCTCGTCAACATCCGCCCGATCGTGGCCTCCATCAAGGAGTTCTTCGGTTCCTCGCAGCTCTCGCAGTTCATGGACCAGGCGAACCCCCTGACCGGTCTGACCCACAAGCGCCGTCTGTCCGCACTCGGCCCTGGCGGTCTTGCCGGCCACAAGTCGGGCTCCAGCCGCCGCACCAACGTGCCGACGGCCGTCCGCGACGTTCACAACTCGCACTACAGCCGCATGTGCCCGATCGAGACCCCCGAAGGCCCCAACATTGGCCTGATCGGCTCGCTTGCCCTCTACGCCCGCGTCAACGAGTACGGCTTCATCGAGGCTCCGTTCCGTCGCGTCGAGAACGGCGTTGCCACCGACCAGATCGACTGGATGACCGCTGACGAGGAAGAGAAGCACGTCATCGCGCCGGCCAACACGCCGCTCGATCCCAAGACCAACGAGTTCATCACAACCGATGCCGAGGGCAAGATCGTTCGTCCGCACACCGTGATCGCCCGTACCCGCGACTTCGACGGCTCCTTCGGTGCTCCCGCCGACGTGCCCGTCGAGGACGTCGACTACATGGACGTCTCGCCGCGTCAGATGCTCTCCGTCGCAGCCACGCTGATTCCGTTCCTGGAGCACGACGACGCCAAGCGTACGCTGATGGGCGCCAACATGCAGCGTCAGGCCGTGCCGCTGGTTCACCCTGCCGCTCCCTATGTCGGTACCGGCATGGAGCGTCGCGCCGCCCTGGACTCCGGCGAGGTCACCCTGGCCAAGAACGCCGGCGAGGTCATCTTTGCCGACGCCGCCAAGATCATCGTCAAGCATGCCGGCGGCATGGACGAGTATCACCTGGCCAAGTACCAGCGCTCCAACCAGTCCACCTGCATCAACCACCGTCCGCTCGTGCGTGTCGGTGACACCGTTGAGCAGGGCGAGCCCCTGGCTGACGGTCCTTCGACCGATCATGGCGAGCTCGCACTGGGTCAGAACCTCACTGTGGCCTACATGCCGTGGGAAGGCTTCAACTACGAGGACGGTATCGTCGTGTCCGAGCGCCTGGTGGCCGAGGACCTGCTGACGACCATCAACATCACCCGTCACGAGATCGACGCCCGCGACACCAAGCTCGGCCCCGAGGAGATTACCCGCGAGATCCCGAACCTCTCCGAGGACATGCTTGCCAACCTCGACGAGGACGGCATCATCCGCATCGGTGCCGAGGTCGGCCCTGGCGACATCCTGGTCGGCAAGGTCACGCCTAAGGGCGAGAGCGCTCTGACCGCCGAGGAGCGCCTGCTGCGCGCCATCTTCGGTGCCAAGGCCCACGACGTCCGCGACACCTCCCTCAAGATGCCTCACGGCGCTTACGGCCGCGTCATCGACGTCGTCCGCTTTAGCCGCGAGAACGGCGACGACCTGGCTCCCGGCGTCAACGAGCAGGTGCGCGTCTACGTCGCCCAGCGTCGTAAGATCCAGCAGGGCGATAAGATCGCCGGCCGCCACGGCAACAAGGGTGTTATCTGTAACGTTCTGCCGGTCGAGGACATGCCCTACATGGCTGACGGTACCCCGATCGACGTTATCCTCAACCCGCTGGGCGTTCCTTCGCGTATGAACGTCGGCCAGCTGCTCGAGTGCCACCTTGGCTGGGCTGCTGCCTGCGGTTGGGATACCGAGCAGGCCGACTCCGACAAGTATGTCCCCGGCCCGTTCTTCACCGCGACGCCCGTCTTCGACGGCGCCAAGGAGGACGAGATCGCCGAGGTCATCCGTCGTGCCAACAAGAACATGCTCAACAAGGCCACCGCTGCCTTTGGCGATCACATGCGCCCCGAGTTCGTCACCCAGCTTGACGAGCGCGGCAAGACCCGCCTGTTCGACGGCCGCACCGGCGAGGAGTTCCGCGAGCCCATTACCGTTGGTACGTCCTACATCCTCAAGCTCGGCCACATGGTCGACGACAAGATCCACGCTCGTTCGACAGGCCCTTACAGCCTGGTTACCCAGCAGCCTCTGGGCGGCAAGGCTCAGTTCGGCGGCCAGCGCTTCGGCGAGATGGAAGTTTGGGCACTGTACGCTTACGGTGCTTCCAACGTCCTGCAGGAGATCCTGACCGTCAAATCCGACGATACCGTGGGCCGCGTCAAGACCTACGAGTCCATCGTCAAGGGCGAGAACGTTCCTGTCCCGGGTATCCCCGAGTCCTTCAAGGTTCTCGTTAAGGAGATTCGCTCCCTCGCGCTGGACATCGAGCCCATGCACGATGCCGACGAGGACGCCTCCGCCCCTGTGACCGCC
This sequence comes from Collinsella sp. OM07-12, assembly GCF_003438275.1. NCBI lineage: Bacteria > Bacillati > Actinomycetota > Coriobacteriia > Coriobacteriales > Coriobacteriaceae > Collinsella > Collinsella sp. OM07-12. The sequence goes on along the minus strand of NZ_QSTQ01000005.1, from coordinate 50,842 downwards.
GAGGAGACCTCTGCTCTCGACGACCTGGCTGCGCTCGCTGGCATTGACGCCGACGTCGAGGCCCAGGATGCCGAGACCGCCGAGGCACCCGAGGCCGTCGCCGCCACGACCACTGATAAGGAGTAGTTGACTGTGGCAGATTTCGAAGCTACTGATTTTGACTCGGTAAAGATCTCCCTTGCCTCCGCCGACCAGATCCGTTCCTGGTCGCACGGTGAGGTCAAGAAGCCGGAGACCATCAATTACCGTACCCTCAAGCCCGAGAAGGACGGCCTGTTCTGCGAGAAGATCTTCGGTCCCGCCAAGGACTGGGAGTGCTCCTGCGGCAAGTACAAGGGCATCCGCTTTAAGGGCATCGTCTGCGAGCGCTGCGGCGTCGAGGTCACCTCGGCCAAGGTGCGTCGCGACCGCATGGGCCACATCGAGCTCGCCGCTCCGGTGTCCCACATCTGGTACTTCAAGAGCCCCACGAGCTTCCCGATGAGCCGTATGCTCGACATCAAGTCCAAGGACCTCGAGAAGGTTCTGTACTTTGCCAGCTACATCATCACCGAGGTTGACTACGAGGCTCGCGAGGCCGACGCCGACGACCTGCGCGAGGAGCTCGCTGCCGATCTGGAAGAGATCGATGCCGAGTGCGCCCGCCAGATCGAGTCCCTCAAGGAGCAGGGCGACCCCGAGAACTTTGACGAGTTCTCCGACGAGGAACCGCTGACCCCCGAGGAGATCGCCTCTGGCATCGTCGACATCGAGGAAGAGTGCAAGGACGAGAAGCAGCTCCGCACGGACGCCTTCAACGCCTTCATGAAGCTCACCGAGCGCGACCTTATCTCCGATGAGCCGCTGTTCCGCGAGATGACCCGCTACTACTCCATGTACTTCAAGGGTGGCATGGGTGCCGAGGCCGTCCGCGACCTGCTCGCTGCCATCGACCTTCCTTCCGAGGCCGAGAAGCTCAAGGCCATCATCGCCGACGAGGATTCCCAGAAGCAGAAGCGCGAGAAGGCCGTTAAGCGCCTCGAGGTCGTTGACGCCTTCCTGAAGGGCGGCAACAGCCCCGCGAACATGATCCTGGACGTCATCCCGGTCATTCCGCCCGATCTGCGCCCGATGGTCCAGCTCGACGGCGGCCGCTTCGCTGCGTCCGACCTCAACGACCTGTATCGTCGCGTGATCAACCGTAACAACCGACTCAAGCGCCTGCTCGACCTGGACGCCCCCGCGATCATCGTGAACAACGAGAAGCGCATGCTCCAGGAGTCCGTGGACGCCCTGTTCGACAACGGCCGTCGTGGTCGCCCGGTCTCTGGCCGTGGCGGTCGCCCGCTCAAGTCGCTCGCCGAGGCCCTCAAGGGCAAGCAGGGTCGTTTCCGTCAGAACCTGCTGGGTAAGCGTGTCGACTACTCCGGCCGTTCGGTTATCGTTACCGACCCCAAGCTGCTGCTGCACCAGTGCGGTCTGCCTAAGACCATGGCGCTGGAGCTCTTCAAGCCCTTCGTCATGAAGCGCCTGGTCGAGCTCGGCAAGGTCGAGAACATCAAGGGCGCCAAGCGCGCTATCGACCGCGGTGCCACCTTTGTGTGGGACATCCTCGAAGAGGTCATCGACGGCCGCGTCGTGCTGCTCAACCGTGCACCGACTCTGCACCGTCTGTCCATCCAGGCCTTTGAGCCGGTGCTGGTCGAGGGCAAGGCTATCCACCTGCACCCGCTGGTCTGCTCGCCCTTCAACGCCGACTTCGACGGCGACCAGATGTCTGTCCACGTGCCGCTGTCCAGCCAGGCTCAGGCCGAAGCTCGCGTGCTCATGCTCTCTGCGAACAACCTGCGCTCGCCGGCATCCGGCAAGCCGGTCAACATTCCCTCGCAGGACATGATTATCGGTGTCTACTACCTCACCCAGGTTCGCGACGGCCTGCCGGGCGAGAACCACGTGTTCTCGAGCTTCGACGACGCGCTGCACGCCTATGACTGCCGCTCCGAGGTCGACATGCAGGCCAAGATTCAGGTCCGCGTGTCCGCCGAGAACGCCAATGTCATCAACGAGGACGGCACCCGTATCTTCCGCGTTAAGAACGGCAAGAACGAGTTCGTCGACTACGACGTCACCGGCAACAAGACCGCGCGCTTCGAGACCTCTATCGGCCGCATCATCTTCAACCGCCAGTGCCTGCCCGAAGACTACGAGTTCATGAACTACAAGATGGTCAAGGGCGACGTGGCCAAGCTGGTTGCAGACTGCTGCGATCGCTACCCCGAGGCCAAGGTCGGTCCGATCCTCGACGCCATCAAGTACTCCGGCTTCCACTACGCTACCCGCGCCGGCCTCACCATCTCGGTGTGGGACGCTCTCATCCCTGCCGAGAAGCAGGAGCTGCTCGACCGCGCCCAGGCCAACGTCGACCAGATCAACGAGTACTTCGAGGAGGGCTTCATCAACGAGACGGAGCGCCACATCGAAGTCGTTAACGAGTGGACCGCTTGTACCGATAAGGTTGCAGCGCTCATGCTCGACATGTTCGACGAGGAGAACCCGCTGTACATGATGGCCGACTCCGGCGCTCGTGGTTCTAAGACCCAGCTGCGTCAGCTCGGCGGCATGCGTGGCCTGATGGCAGACATGTCCGGCGAGACGATCGACCTTCCCATTAAGGCGAACTTCCGCGAGGGCCTGCTGCCACTCGAGTACTTCATTTCGACTTACGGCGCCCGTAAGGGCCTGGTCGATACCGCATCCCACACCTCGGACTCTGGTTACCTGACCCGTCGTCTGGTCGACGTGGCCCAGGACGTCATCGTCCGCGAGGAGGACTGCGGTACGCACGAGGGCGTTACCTACAACCTCATCATCCCCGGCACCACCGACCTCAACACCGACCTCGTCGGCCGTTGCTTCATCCAGGACGTCGTGGCTCCCGATGGCACCGTGCTCTTTGAGCAGGACGGCTACATCGAGAAGGTTGCCGACATCCAGAAGATGGTCGATGCGGGCCTCAAGAAGGTCAAGCTCCGCGCGCTGCTCACCTGCCGCTCCAAGTACGGCGTGTGCCAGAAGTGCTACGGTTGGGATCTTTCCACCCGTCGTCCGGTCGCCATCGGTACTGCCGTTGGCATTATTGCCGCCCAGTCCATCGGCGAGCCCGGTACGCAGCTTACGATGCGTACCATTCACTCCGGCGGCGTCGCTGGCGTCGACGATATTACGCAGGGTCTGCCTACGGTCAGCCGTATGTTCGATATCGTCGGCAACGTCAACGAGAAGATTCTGGGTCGCGAGGCCGAGCTGGCTCCGTACTCCGGCCACCTCTCGATTAAGCCCGAGAAGTCCGAGTACGTGCTGACGCTCACCGACTCCGAGGATCACACCCGTGTTCTCGACGAGCGTCGCGTCCCCGCTTCGGTGCGCTTCATGCCCGAGATCGAGGACGGCTGCGAGGTTCGCGCCGGCGACCAGATCACCAAGGGCTTCGTCAACTTCCGCAACCTGCGCAAGCTGACCGACATCGAGTCGACGATGCACACCTTCGTCGAGAGCGTCAAAGACGTCTACACCAGCCAGGGCGTCGACCTGAACGACAAGCACATCGAGGTGCTCGCACGTCAGATGCTGCGTCGCGTTCAAATTACCAACCCCGGCGACTCCAAGTACCTGCTTGGTCAGTACGTCGACCGCTATGAGTTCGCCGACGAGGTTGAGCGCGTTGCCCGCCTGGGCGGTCAGGCTCCCGTGGCCGAGCCCGTCATCCTGGGTACGCTCAAGGTCGCGTCCAACATCGACTCCTGGCTGTCGAGCGCTTCGTTCATCCGTACCGCTGGCGTCCTTACCGAGGCTGCCATCGAGGGCAAGGTCGACCACCTGCTCGACCTTAAGTCCAACGTCATCGTCGGTAAGAAGATCCCGGCTGGTACCGGCCTCAAGCCGTACGCCAACGCCAAGCTGACGTATCGCACGGCCGACGGCTACGTGGACATCGACGGCCCGGCTTCGCCCAACGCCAAGTCGCTGCCCGAGTGGGCTCCTGTGGAGCTCAAGGACCTGGACGAGCAGCTCCCGCAGCAGCTCGACTGGGCCGGCTACGATGAGTTCGGTGGTGCTGACGGTTCGTTCACCCGCAACGGCCACACCATCTCCGCCGAGAAAGCTCGCCTGTACCTGTTCGACGACCTGGGCGTGTCGCAGCGCTGGACCAACAAGTTCAGCGAGGTCGGCATCGAGACGGTCGGCGACTTGGTCGGCAAGTCCGAGGAGGATCTGCTGCGCATCGATGGTATCGGTGCCAAGGCGATCGAGGAGCTCCGTGACGGTCTGGAGGCCCACGACCTGCTCTACATCCTCGAGAACAACGACGACGTCGCCGACGAGGAAGACCTCTCGCAGCTGCTGCAGATGGTCTTTAGCCCCGACGGTCCGGACGACATCCTGCTGGGCACCTCCGCTCCGACGCATCACGCCGACGACGAGGAGGAGCTCCTGGGCGCTCCGATCGACGACAAGAAGGCTCCCGCCAACGGTGCCATCAACGAGGACATGGCTTCCCTCGACGAGCTGCTCAACCAGCTCGTAGACACCGATGACGCCGAAGAGGCCAAGGACAACGACGAGGAGTAATTTCCTAGTACGTTAACCGCCCTTCCAAAGACCCGCTTCCCAACAGGGGAGCGGGTCTTTTTTGGTGAGGAACGTTGCCCCGACGAGCACGTCGGATTCCCGGAACGGGCGGCCCGCTGTTTAAGTTTGTCGCGAGTTCCGCACGCAAAGGAAAGCACTTAATGTGCTTTCCGTCTTGCGCAGGACTGTAGAGCAGCAAACTTAAACAGCGGGCCGCCCGGACCGGGAGTCCACCCCCGCGCACAGGAGGGGATTCCGTTTGTGTAGGCTTTGCGGAAATGTGCCAATTTTGGGATACGCCCGGCGGCGTGGTCTGTTGACGGCACAGCTAACGCCACGTATCCTATCGAACTGCGTGTTTCGTAGGGGGATGCTGACCCCTCGATTCAAGCCGTTGCACTTTACAGAAAGCTGGAATCATTCGAGAAGGAGTACGCTTTGCCTACTATTAACCAGCTGGTTCGCCAGGGCCGCCGTTCCGTGCCCAAGAAGTCCAAGAACGCTGCTCTGCAGCACAACTCCCAGAAGCGTGGCGTGTGCACCCGCGTCTTCACCACGAGCCCCAAGAAGCCGAACTCGGCTCTTCGTAAGGTTGCCCGTGTTCGCCTCGTCAACGGCATCGAAGTTACCGCTTACATCCCGGGTGAGGGCCACAACCTGCAGGAGCACTCCATCGTGCTCGTCCGTGGCGGTCGTGTCCGTGACCTCCCTGGTGTCCGTTATCACGTCATCCGTGGCGCCTATGACGCTGCTCCGGTCCAGAACCGTATGCAGGCCCGTTCCAAGTACGGTGCTAAGCGCCCCAAGGCCAAATAAGCCAGATAACGTTTTGATACTTTCGCCGTGTGCCGTCTTGAGCGCCGCACGGTAGACACTTAAGGAGATTTCACATGCCGCGTCGTGCAGCAGCTAATCGTCGTGAGGTTCAGCCTGACGCCGTTTACAACAACCGCCTGGTGACTCAGCTCATCAACAAGGTCCTTCTTGACGGCAAGAAGGCCACCGCTGAGCGCATCGTTTACACCGCTTTCGAGATCGTTGCCGAGAAGTCCGAGGGCGGCGACGCTCTCGCTACCTTCAAGAAGGCTATGGACAACGTCAAGCCCACGCTCGAGGTTAAGCCCAAGCGTGTCGGTGGCGCTACCTATCAGGTCCCGATGGAGGTCAACTCCCGTCGTTCCACCGCTCTGGGTATCCGCTGGATCGTCAACTTCTCCCGCGCTCGCAAGGAGAAGACCATGGCCGAGCGTCTCGCTAACGAGATCCTCGACGCCTCCAACGGCCTGGGTGCTTCCGTCAAGAAGCGTGAGGACGTCTTCAAGATGGCCGAGGCCAACCGTGCGTTCTCTCACTATCGTTGGTAAGTTTAAGGTAAGGAACTAACATGGCTAAGCCTAAGTACAAGCTTTCCGATACCCGTAACATCGGCATCATGGCTCACATCGATGCTGGTAAGACCACCACGACCGAGCGTATTCTTTACTACACCGGTAAGACCCACAAGATCGGTGAGGTCCATGAGGGCGCTGCCACCATGGACTGGATGGTTCAGGAGCAGGAGCGCGGCGTAACCATTACCTCCGCTGCTACTACGTGCTTCTGGAACAAGGACGGTAAGGACTACCGCATCCAGATCATCGACACCCCGGGCCACGTTGACTTCACCGCCGAGGTCGAGCGCTGCCTGCGCGTCCTCGATGGCGCTGTCGCCGTCTTCGACGCCGTTGCCGGCGTTCAGCCCCAGTCTGAGACCGTTTGGCGTCAGGCTTCTACCTTCAACGTCCCCCGCATCGCCTTCATCAACAAGTATGACCGCGTGGGCGCTGACTTCTTCAACGCTATCGAGACCATGAAGGATCGTCTCGACGCTAACGCCGTGGCCGCTCAGGTCCCGATGGGCGCCGAGGACAACTTCTGGGGCGTCATCGACCTCGTCACCATGACCGCTTGGGACTTTAAGGCCGACGAGAAGGGCATGACCTACCCCGAGCCGATGGACGAGATCCCGGCTGAGTTCGCTGACATCGTTGCCACCAAGCGCGAGGAGCTCCTCGACGCCGCTGCCAGCTTTGATGACGAGCTCATGGAGAAGATCCTCATGGAGGAGGACTTCACCGTCGAGGAGCTCAAGGCCGCTCTGCGCAAGGGCGTTCTGGCCAACGAGCTCAACCTCGTCTTCGTGGGTTCCGCCTACAAGAACAAGGGCGTTCAGGAGCTGCTCGACGCTGTTGTCGACTACCTGCCCAGCCCGCTCGACGTCAAGGCCGTCACCGGTACCGATCCGGACACCGGCGAGGAGATCGAGCGTCATCCTGACTTCGACGAGCCCTTCTCCGGCCTGGTCTTCAAGATCATGACCGACCCGTTCGTCGGTAAGCTCACCTACGTCCGCGTTTACTCCGGTCGTGCCGAGTCCGGCTCCTACGTTGTCAACGCTTCCAACGGTCAGCGCGAGCGCCTCGGCCGCATCCTCGAGATGAACGCCGCCGAGCGTATCGACCGTGATGACGCTGCTGCCGGCGACATCGTCGCTTGCGTCGGCTTCAAGAACTCCACCACCGGTGACACCCTGTGCACCGAGGGCAAGGAGATCGTCCTCGAGAAGATCGAGTTCGCTAAGCCCGTTATCGACGTTGCCATTGAGCCCAAGACCAAGGCCGAGCAGGACAAGATGTCCCTGGCTCTGACCAAGCTCGCCGAGGAGGACCCGACCTTTACGGTGTCCACCAACCACGAGACCGGCCAGACCATCATCGCCGGCATGGGCGAGCTGCACCTCGAGATCATCGTCGACCGTCTGCTCCGCGAGTTTAAGGTTGACGCTAACGTCGGTAAGCCCCAGGTTGCCTACCGCGAGACCGCTGGTCACGACGTCGAGAAGGCTGAGGGCAAGTTCGTCCGTCAGTCCGGCGGTCGCGGTCAGTACGGCCACGCCGTCATCAAGCTCGAGAAGATGGAGGAGGGCTTCGGCTACGAGTTCGTCAACGCTATCGTCGGCGGCGTCGTGCCCAAGGAGTACATCCCGTCCATCGACAAGGGCATCCAGGAGGCCCTGAACACCGGTGTTATCGCCGGCTTCCCGGTCCTCGACGTTAAGGTCACCCTGTTCGACGGTTCTTACCACGAGGTCGACTCCTCCGAGGCCGCCTTCAAGATCGCCGGTTCCATGGCTATCAAGGACGCTCTCAAGAAGTCTGACCCGCAGCTGCTCGAGCCGATCATGGCTGTTGAGGTCGAGACCCCCGAGCAGTACATGGGCGACGTTATGGGCAACCTCTCCGGTCGCCGCGGCAAGATCGAGGGCATGGAAGATCGCAAGAACAGCAAGCTCATCCGTGCCAAGGTGCCGCTGGGCGAGATGTTCGGTTACGCTACCGACCTTCGCTCCCAGACCCAGGGCCGTGCATCCTACACGATGCAGTTCGACTCTTATGAGCCCGCGCCCAAGTCCATCGTGGACGAGGTCATGAGCAAGAACGCCTAAGTTCGAGCTCCCTGTTACGTAATCCGCGAGAACATCTCTCGCACTCTTTGGAGGTTTAAGTTGGCTACCCAGAAGATCCGCATTCGCCTCAAGGGCTATGATCACGAGGTCGTCGATCAGTCCGCGAAGCTCATCGTCGAGACCGCTCAGAAGACCGGTGCTCGCGTTTCCGGTCCTGTCCCCCTGCCCACCGAGCGCAACCTGTACACGGTCATCCGCTCGCCGCACGTGAACAAGGACTCCCGTGAGCAGTTCGAGATGCGCACCCACAAGCGCCTCATCGACATCCTCGACCCCACCTCGGGCACCGTTGATTCGCTCATGCGTCTCGACCTTCCCGCTGGTGTCGATATCGACATCAAGCTCTAAGCTTTTTGCTCGATCGCACGATTGATAAGGCCGCAGCCCTTTGGGTTGCGGCCTTTTTGTATCGATGCTGTAAAGGGTCTACACTACTGAGCTATTCGACAAACGGGTGTATGAGTAACGCTGTTGGGGGCAGGTAAAGATGGTCGAGTGGATTGTTAAACGAGCACAAGGTGACCGTGCGCGCGTGGGCACGTTGACGGGCGTGGTGTGCATTATCGCCAATGTGGCACTTTGCGCTGCAAAGGGCGTAATTGGCGTGCTGTCGGGGTCGGTTTCAATCGTGGCGGACGCCATGAACAACCTGTCCGACGCCAGCTCAAACATCGTGAGCGTGCTTGGCTTTAAGCTGGCGAGTAAGCCGGCGGACCCTGAGCATCCTTACGGACATGGACGCTACGAGTATCTCTCGGGCCTGGTCGTGGCGGCGCTCGTGCTGCTCATCGGCCTTGAGCTAATCAAATCCTCGGTTGAACGCATCATCCATCCCGAGCCAGTTGAGTTCTCGCTTGCCCTGGTTGCGGTCCTGCTGCTTTCGATGGTCATTAAGCTGTGGATGGCGGCCCTCAACCAAAAGCTCGGCGACCGTATTGAGTCCGAGACGCTGCATGCGACGGCTCAGGATTCCAAGAACGATGTTCTTGCCACGGGTGCTGTGCTGGCATGTGCGATTGTTTCTCAGGTGACGTATGTCAATCTTGATGCCTGGGTCGGCCTTGCCGTTGGCGCCTATATTGGCTGGAGCGGCTTTGAGCTTATCCAAGATACGGTGAGCCCGCTTTTGGGCCAGGCACCAGACCCCAAACTGGTCAAGCATATCCGTGGCAAGATCATGAGTTATCCCGGTGTTTTGGGCGTGCATGACCTGATGGTTCACGATTACGGTCCGGGCAGGAAGTTTGCGAGCGCCCACGCCGAGATGGCAGCTGAGGTCAGTCCACTAGAGAGCCATGACACGCTCGATAACATCGAACAGTCGTTTAAGGACGAAGACGGCATGATCGTCACGCTCCATTACGACCCCATCGTGACCGACGACCCCAAGGTGGCGAGCATGCGTTTGTGCATTAACGCTATGGCTCAACAGATCGATAGCCGCCTTTCGATTCACGACTTGCGCTGCGTGCCGGGCCCTACGCACACCAACGTGATCTTTGACTGCGTGCGTCCCTCGGATCTGCAGATGAGTGCCGAAGACGTAAAGCACACGCTGGCCCAGAGGGTCGAATCCGAATATCCTAAGTCGATTGCCAAGATTACGATTGACGAAGACTACGTAGGTCATGCCCACGAGTAGGGCTGTGTCGGCAAAGTAATGTATGCAGAAGGGGAGAACATGAAGAGGCTGTATCTGCTCCGCCATGGCCAGACGGAATTCAACGTCAAAAAGCTGGTCCAGGGCCGCTGTGATTCACCGTTGACCGACCTAGGCCGCAAACAAGCGGGAATGGCGGCCGCATGGCTCAAGGGCCACGACGTCGTCCCCGACAAAGTGGTCTCATCGCCCTTAGGCCGAGCTATGGACACGGCAAGTCTCGTCGCAACCGAACTCCTCGGCCCGGACGCAGCCGTCGAACCCTGCGAAGGCATCATCGAGCGCAGCTACGGTACCTTCGAAGAAGGCCCCCACGACGCCCTGCCCACCGACGTCTGGGATCCGGGCGAGGATTTGGTCCCCTTTGGAGGAGAGGGAAGCAAAGCGTTGCAAGAACGCATGGTAGCCACCCTCACCAATCTCATAAGCGCCGAGGATATCGAGACCCTCCTAGCAGTAAGCCACGGCAGCGCCAGCCGCCAATTCATCAAGGCCGCAGCCCCAGAGGGCTTTGAGCTCCCAGCAAAACTCCCCAACTGTGCCATCATGATCTTCGATTTCGATGAGGCGAAGCCACAAGCAGAAGGCGAGCCAATGCAATGCAAGTTCACCCTCCAGCAAATAGTGGACCCCCAACAAGGTAATTAGCTGAGCGAGCAGGGTTAAGCAGACATCAACGTGTCGTCTCCCGAGCTTTGGCGGAGGGGCGGGCCCGAGACTAATTAAGGTTGTCGCGAGTTCCGCACGAACAGGAGAGCACTTAATGTGCTCTCCGTCGTGAGCAGGACTGTAGAGCAGCAACCTTAATTAGTCTCGGGCCCGCCCCTCCGCCAAAGCCCAGGCGACTCCACGCACTTTACCTGCGTAAACAATGTGAGTGAAATATGAATCTCGATGGATACGCCCGCAGCCGTGTATACTAAACAGCTGTGTGAAACCAGGGGAGTATTCTGGCTGGACAAAATGCCTGCTTAATAGGGTTGTCAGGTAGTTCGGGCACAATACAAGGCTGGGGAGCACGTTGTGTAAGTAGTGGTCCTCTAGGGGCGTACGCTCGGTGGTGTACGCATTGTCCCAAGACCACGCGAGAGTTGGGATCATATCTTGATCAGCATGATTCTCGGCCGCAAGATTGGCATGACCCAGGTTTGGGACGAGAACGACAACGTCGTTCCCGTCACGGTCATCCAGGCTGGCCCCTGCGCTGTCTCGCAGGTTAAAACTCAGGCAACCGACGGCTATGACGCCGTCCAGATCGGTTTCGGCGACATCAAGGCCAAGAACGTGAACAAGCCCATGGCTGGTCACTTCGCCAAGGCTGGCGTCGAGCCTGTCCGCTTCCTTCGTGAGGTCCGCGTCGAGAACGGCGAGGAGCACAAGGTCGGCGAGGTCGTTACCGTCGCTGATTTCGCCGATGTCGAGAAGGTCGACGTCATCGGCACCTCCAAGGGTAAGGGCTTCCAGGGTCGCATCAAGCGCTGGGGTCAGCGCCGCGGTCCTATGACGCATGGTTCTCACTTCCAGCGTCACCCCGGTTCTATCGGTCAGTGCGCCTATCCTGCGCGCGTCCTCAAGGGCGTCAAGATGGCCGGTCACATGGGTAACGAGCGCGTTACCGTCAAGAACCTTTCCGTTGTCCGCATCGATGCCGAGCAGAACCTCATCTTGGTCAAGGGCGCTGTCCCGGGTGCCAAGAATGGTCTCGTCGCCATCCGTATGGCCTAAGGGCCCAGCCCATTTAGCCCAGCGTCATACCAAGGAGAACACTTAAATGGCAAAGTTTGAAGTAAAGAACAGCGAGGGCAAGAAGGTCGCCGAGGCCGAGCTCGCCGCTGAGGTGTACGGCATCGAGCCGAACATCCACGTTATGCACCACATCGTCAAGTGCCAGATGGCCTCTTGGCGTCAGGGCACCCAGTCTGCTAAGGGTCGCTCTGAGGTTTCCGGTGGCGGCAAGAAGCCTTGGCGTCAGAAGGGTACTGGCCGTGCCCGCCAGGGTTCCATCCGTGCTGCCCAGTGGCGTCACGGTGGCGTCGTCTTCGCCCCCAAGCCCCGTTCCTACGCTAAGCGCATGAACAACAAGGAGGTCAAGCTGGCTATGCGCTCCGCGCTGTCCGCCAAGCTGGCCGATGGCGAGCTCGTGCTCGTCGACGACTACGGCTTCGAGAAGCCTTCCACCAAGGCTGCCGTCGCCATGCTCAAGGCTCTCGGCCTTGAGGGCAAGCGTCTGACCATCATCGTTCGCGATGAGGACGTCAACGCCTACCTGTCGTTCCGCAACATTCCCAAGACGTTCATCATCACCGCCGACGAGGCCAACACCTACGACCTCGTCAACAACAACGCCGTGCTGATGCCCGCCGACATCGCCGCTCACTTCGGGGAGGTGCTTGCATAAATGACCGCCCACGAGATCATCATCCGTCCGATCGTGTCCGAGCGTTCCTTCTCCGGCATGGAGCAGAACAAGTACACGTTCGAGGTCGCCAAGGATGCTAACAAGTATCAGATCAAGGACGCTGTCGAGGAGATCTTCGGCGTCAAGGTCGTTCGCGTGAACACCCTGACGGTCAAGCCCAAGACCAAGCGCGTGCGCTATGTCGCCGGCAAGACCCGTTCTTGGAAGAAGGCCATCGTCACGCTGGCCGAGGGCGACACCATCGAGGTCTTTGGCAACCAGGCCTAAGACTCGCTGCTGTTGAGTGAGCTCATGCCTCCCAAATAGGGGAGGCGAGAGCTCAAGGTTTTGGGCGTATAAAATGGACACGCCCGGAACCGTGTATACGTCCGGTGTCATCGCACCCGAGGCAGAACCTCGAATCCCTGTCTGCGATGGCTAACGGATTCCTATTGAAAGGGATTGTAATGGCTGTAAAGCACCTTAAGCCGACCTCCGCTGGTAGGCGTTGGCAGACGATCTCCGACTTCTCCGAGATCACCTGCACCAAGCCCGAGAAGTCTCTTCTCGAGCCCCTGCCCAAGAAGGCCGGTCGTAACAACAACGGTCGCATCACCACCCGCCACCAGGGCGGCGGCGTGAAGCGTCGTTACCGCGTGATCGACTTCAAGCGCAACAAGGACGGCGTGCCCGCCAAGGTTGCCACGATCGAGTACGATCCGAACCGTTCCGCTCGCATCGCTCTGCTGCACTACGCTGACGGTGAGAAGCGCTACATCCTGGCCCCCAAGGGCCTCGAGGTCGGTCAGACCATCATGTCCGGTTCTGACGCCGACATCAAGCCGGGCAACGCTCTGCCCCTCGCCGACATCCCCGTCGGTACGCTCATCCACGCCGTCGAGTTCCAGCCGGGCAAGGGCGCTGCTATCGCCCGTTCCGCCGGTAACTCCTGTCAGCTGATGGGTAAGGAGGGCAAGTACGCTATCGTCCGTATGCCTTCCTCCGAGATGCGCCGCATCCTCGTTACCTGCCGCGCCACCGTCGGTGAGGTCGGCAACGCCGATCACGCCAACATCGTCATCGGCAAGGCCGGCCGTAAGCGTCACATGAACGTGCGCCCGACCGTCCGCGGTACCGTCATGAACCCTGTCGACCACCCGCACGGCGGTGGCGAGGGCAAGAACCACACCTCTGGTCGTCCCTCTGTTACCCCCTGGGGTAAGCCGACGAAGGGCCTTCGTACGCGCAAGAAGAAGAAGGTCTCGAACCAGCACATCATTCGTCGCCGTAAGAAGTAATTTCGGATACCGAGTTTTAGGAGAAAGCACTTATGAGCAGAAGTCTCAAAAAGGGCCCGTTCGTGGAGACTCGCCTTCTCTCGCGTATCACCGCGATGAACGAGGCTGGCAAGAAGGACGTCGTGAAGACCTGGTCCCGCGCGTCCACCATCTTCCCCGAGATGGTTGGTCACACCATCGCCGTCCACGACGGCCGCAAACATGTGCCCGTGTATGTTACCGAGTCCATGGTTGGTCACAAGCTCGGCGAGTTCGCGCCGACTCGTACGTTCCGTGGCCACAAGGCCAAATAGGGGGTTAACCGTAAATGGCAACTAAGTCTATTGAAACTGAGGCCACCGAGGTTCGCGCCGTCGCTAAGTACGTGCGTGTTTCCCCCAGCAAGGCCCGCCTGGTGGTCGATTTGATCCGCCGCAAGCCTGTCGCTCAGGCCTTCGACATCCTCCACTTCTGCGACCGCGCCGTCGCCGTGGATGTCGAGAAGGTTCTCCGTTCCGCCGTTGCGAACGCCGAGAACAACAACGGTCTGCGTGCCGACAACCTGGTTGTCGCCGCTGCCTATGTTGACGAGGGTCCGACGCTTAAGCGCATCCGTCCCCGCGCCAAGGGATCCGCTTCTCGTATTCTGAAGCGTACTTCCCACATCACCGTCGTCGTTGCTCCTCGAAAGGAGGCGTAAAGCTGTATGGGTCAGAAAGTCTACCCCACCGGCTTCCGTCTTGGGATTACCGAGAACTGGCGCTCCCGCTGGTTCGCAGAGAAGGATTACGCTAAGACCCTCGGTAACGATCTCGAGATCCGCAAGTACCTCGAGAAGCGTCTTTCCCGCGCAGCTGTCTCCCGCGTCGAGATCGAGCGCGCTGGCGACAAGGTGAAGGTCATCATCCTCACCGCTCGCCCCGGCGTTGTCATCGGTAAGAAGGGTGCCGAGATCGATACCCTCCGCACCGAGCTCGAGAAGGTCGCTGGCGTCTCCAAGGGCCAGCTCTCCGTCGACGTTGTCGAGATCAAGCGCCCCGAGCTCGACGCCAACCTCGTTGCTCAGTCTATCGCCGAGCAGCTCGAGGGCCGCGTTGCCTTCCGTCGCGCTATGCGCAAGGCTGTCCAGTCCGCCCGCAAGGCCGGCGCCAAGGGCATCCGTATCCAGTGCTCTGGTCGTCTCGGCGGTGCCGAGATGGGTCGTCGTGAGTGGTACCGTGAGGGTCGCGTGCCTCTGCACACCCTCCGTGCCAAGATCGACTACGGCACGGCTGTCGCCAGCACCACCATGGGCGCTTGCGGCGTGAAGGTCTGGATCTACCTGGGCGAGAAGCTCCCGGGCCAGCCTGTTCCCAACCCTGCACTCGAGGGCTCTTCCCGTCCTCGTCGTCGTAACTCCGAGAGGAGGGGTCAGTAGTGCTTGCCCCTAAGCGTATTCTTCACCGCAAGGTGCAGCGTGGCTCCATGAAGGGCCAGGCCAAGGGTAATACCGAGCTGCATTTCGGCGAGTTCGGTATCCAGGCTCTCGAGGCCCATTGGATCACCAACCGTCAGATCGAGGCTGCTCGTATTGCCATGACCCGCTACATGAAGCGTGGCGGTCGTGTCTACATCACGATCTTCCCCGATAAGCCCATCACCAAGAAGCCTGCGGAGACCCGCATGGGCTCCGGTAAGGGTAACCCCGAGGAGTGGGTGGCCGTCGTCAAGCCCGGCCGCATTATGTTCGAGGTCAAGGGCGTGCCCGAGGAGGTCGCTCGCGAGGCTCTGCGTCTGGCGCAGCACAAGCTCCCCATCAAGACCAAGATCGTCGCTAAGCCTGCCGCTAAAGAGACGGCCGAGGAGGAGAACTAATGAAGCCCGCAGAGATTCGTGAGCTCTCGGACGCTCAGCTCGTTGAGAAGCTGAAGGAAATGCGCGCCGAGCTCTTTAACCTTCGTTTCCAGATGGCCACCAGCCAGCTGGACAACACCGCTCGCGTTAACACCGTGAAGAAGGACATTGCTCGTGTCCTCACGGAGCAGCGTGCCCGCGAGATCGCAGCGGAGAAGTCCGCTGTCGCCGAGTAGGACCTAAGGAGAGAACATGACTGATTCGCGTAACACGCGTAAGGTCCGTACGGGTGTCGTTACCTCTGTCTCCGGTGCCAAGACCATCGTCGTCACCATCACCGAGCGCAAGCGTCACCCCAAGTACGGCAAGATGATGACCACCTCCAAGAAGCTGCACGCTCATGACGAGGAGTGCACGGCTGGCGTGGGCGATACTGTCCGCGTTATGGAGACCCGTCCTATGTCCAAGATGAAGCGTTGGCGCCTCATCGAGGTCGTCGAGCGCGCTAAATAAGCAGTCGCTCTTACGACTTGTACGTTTCCGAAGATGTGCGTATGCCTGGCTTGCATACCACGGGCCGTATAAAGGCTGCGCACCTCTCTTCGGTTCTTAGTTCGGAGGAACATCTACCATGATTCAGATGCAAACCATGCTGAACGTCGCCGACAACTCCGGCGCTCGCAAGATTCGCTGCATCAAGGTGCTTGGCGGTTCCAAGCGTCGTTATGCAGGCATCGGCGATGTGTTCATCGGTGCTGTCCAGGAGGCTAACCCTGGCGCCAACGTCAAGAAGAAGGACGTTGTCCGTTGCGTCGTCGTTCGCACCGTTAAGGAGATCCGCCGCAAGGATGGCTCCTACATTCGCTTTGATGACAACGCCTGCGTCGTCATCAACAACGATGGTTCGCCCGTCGGCACCCGTATCTTCGGGCCCGTCGCTCGCGAGCTTCGTGACAAGAAGTACATGAAGATCGTCTCGCTCGCTCCCGAGACCCTGTAGTTAGGGGAGATATATGTATATCAAGAAGGGCGATAAGGTCCAGGTTCTCTCTGGTAAGGATCGCGGCAAGCAGGGCGTTATCCTGCGTGCTCTCCCCGCCGAGAACAAGGTCGTTGTCGAGGGCGTTTCGGTCGTTAAGAAGGCCGTCAAGCCCAACGCTGCCAACCAGCAGGGCGGCATCGTTTCGCAGGAGGCTCCCATCGACGCCTCCAACGTCAATCTCGTTTGCCCCGAGTGTGGTAAGGTTACCCGCGTCGGTCACGAGAAGGACGGCAAGAACAAGCTGCGCGTCTGCAAGAAGTGCGGCCACAAGTTCTAAGCTGCCCGCAACATCAAGTTGCTAGCAAAGGCCCGGATGCCCCACGGCACCCGGGCCTTTTTTGATCCCCACTCATTGGGGACATACTTAAATGAGTTACTCATTGGGGACAGACTTACATGAGTACCCTAACTGGGTAAGCATAAATGAGCGGGTCGTGCTGTATAAATTGCTTGTGTGCGCGTTTATGCGCGTTAGATTGCGTTTAATTACGCACCTATGCGTATATATGTGCCGTTTACGGGGCAATAATGACCGTTTAGCGGTGAGATACGCAAAAACGCGCACAGACGCGCGTGTTTGTGCGAATATAGAGCTGTCAGAAATGCAAGACGTTCTATGACACAGGAGACACATAATGGCAGATTCTAAGCAGGCTCCACTCGACGCCGCGGCAGCCGCCAAAGCAGCATTTGCTTCGGTCCAGGACAAGCCGTTCCCTAACGACATCTTTACGGCTCCCGAGCTCCGTTGGGCTGTGATCGGTTGCGGCGTTATTGCCAACCAGATGGCTCAGTCCCTTGCCCTGGCCGGCCGCAAGCTTACGGGCGTTGCCAACCGCACGCTCACCAAGGCTCAGACTTTTGCCGACCAGTACGGCGTCGAGAAGGTCTATGACACGGTTGAGGATCTCTACGCCGATCCTGACATCGACGCCGTCTACATCACCACCCCGCACAACACCCATATCACCTATCTGCGCGCCGCCCTGGCGGCCGGCAAGCACGTTCTCTGCGAGAAGGCCATCACGCTCAACTCCGCCGAGCTCGATGAGGCCCGCGCCATTGCCGCCGAACACAACGTGGTCCTTATGGACGCTACCACGGTGCTCCACATGCCTTTGTATCAAGAGCTGCGCCGCCGCATGGATGCCGGCGAGTTTGGCCGCATGAACCTCGCTCAGCTCAACTTTGGTAGCTACAAGGAGTACGGCGATCTGACCAACCGTTTCTACAACCGCAACCTCGCCGGCGGTGCCATGCTCGATATTGGCGTATACGCCCTGTCCGTCATGCGCCTGTTTATGGCGAGCCAGCCCGTCGAGGTCGTGTCTCTGGGTAACACCTGCGAGACCGGCGTGGACGTTGCAGGCGGCATCGTCTGCCGCAATGCCGAGCAGCAGCTGGGCGTCGTGAGCCTTACGCTCCACTCCAAGCAGCCAAAGCGCTCGGTTATCAGCTTTGACAATTGCTATGTCGAGGTCAACGAGTATCCGCGCGCCGATCACGCGACGATCGTTTGGACCGCGGACGGTCGTCGCGAGGAGGTCGCCGCGGGCACCGAGGCTTATGCCCTGTGCTACGAGATGGCTGACCTCGAGCAGGCCGTCGCCGGCGACGATTCCAAGCGTGAGCTTCTGGATTATGCTTCTGATGTGATGGAGCTCATGACCAAGCTCCGCGCCGATTGGGGAGTCGTCTACCCCGAGGAGGAGTAAGCGATGCTTGCGGAAGATAGGCTCAATACGATTGTGTCGATGGTGCAGCAGGCTGGCTCGGTAACGGTGCCCGAGCTTGCCGATGCCCTGGGCGTGACGGCCTCTACCATTCGACGCGACCTACAGACGCTCGACCGAGCGCACCGCATCGCCAAGGTGCACGGTGGCGCGACAAGTCTTGAGCGCGCGCACGTGACGCGCGACCTAACGATCAGTGAGCGCAGTGATCTCCATAACGACGACAAGGAGCGTATCTGCGCCCGCGCCGCGGCGCTCGTGGAGCCCGAGAGCTTTGTGTACATCGATTCGGGTTCGACAACGCTCAGACTCATCGAGCATCTTCCGCATCTCGAATCGGTCACCTATGTGACTGATTCCGTGCTCCATGCTCAGCATCTCGCTGTGCGCGGCATGCGCACCGTGGTGCTGGGCGGCGAGCTTAAACCCGAGACCGAGGCGCTCGTTGGCCCCGATGCTCTGGCAACCCTAGACCGCTACAACTTTAACTGCGGCTTTTGGGGTTCTAACGGCATTGCCGCCGAGCAGGGCTTTACGACGCCCGATATCGAGGAAGCGCAGGTCAAGCGTATCTCGATGCGCCATACAGCCAAACGCTTCGTAATCTCGGACGCCAGTAAGTTTGGCATGGTGGCTCCCGTAAAATTTGCGGACTTCCGTGACGCAACGGTTATCACTGCGGGCGAGGTGCCCGCCAAGTACCAGACGATGGAAAACGTCATCACGGTTTAGCAACGGGGCGAAGTAAGGCCAAAACCACCAAAAAGGTGCCTGTCCCCATTCTGGTGGTTCCGATGGCCCCGTCGGGCATGATTTCCCAGTACCCCTGTTTCCATACGACGTGATCATGCCCGCCGGGGCCATCGTATAGATATCGCTTAAAAGCGCCGTCACTTCGGTGCTATCAATCACTCAAACACAAGGTAATACGCAGGTTGTGACCCTCAGAAGGGGAGGGCTGGGCCTGCTTGTGCAAAAGGAGGAAACATGTCAGCTGCAAACGAGAAGGTGGGGGGCGGCACTTACGATGTCGTTGCCATCACGGCATGTCCAACGGGCATTGCTCACACATTTATGGCGGCCAAAGGGTTGGAAGACCAGGCAGCCAAGATGGGCGTGAGCATTAAGGTCGAGACTCAGGGTTCGGGCGGCGCTAAAAATGTACTGACCGCGGCAGACATCGCTGGTGCCAAGGGTGTCATCATTGCGGCGGATAAAAATGTCGAGCTCGATCGCTTCGATGGCAAGTCGGTTTACTCCTGTGCGGTGACGCGTGGCATTAATGACGCCGAGGAACTTATCAATATTGCGCTTGCGGGCAATGCGCCTATTCATCATGTGTCCGGCGGCGCCGCGGTACAGGCGGCTGCCGAGGGCGAATCCGAGGGTTTGGGCCGCAGGGTCTATAAGGACCTGATGAACGGCGTTTCGCACATGCTCCCCTTTGTTGTTGGCGGCGGCATCCTCATGGCGCTTTCGTTCTTGCTGGACCAGGCGGGGCTGGGCACGAGCGCATACGGCCACAGCACTCCGGTCGCGGCCTTCTTTAACCTTGCGGGCAACCAGGCGTTCAACTTTATGCTCCCCATCCTTGCGGGCTATATTGCCATGTCCATTGCTGACCGTCCGGGCTTGGCCGCGGGCTTTGTGGGTGGCTGGATTGCAAAACAGGGCTTTACGTTGGGCTATCTCACCACGGCAATGGATGCCGATGCCCAGGCTCAGCTTGTCTCTGCTGGCTTTTTGGGCGCGCTGCTGGTCGGTTTTGCCGCCGGCATTATCGTCAATGCGCTCAAGAAGGCTGCAAGCGTGCTACCCGAGTCGCTCGACGGTATCAAGCCCATGCTCATCTACCCCGTGCTGGGCATTCTCTTTACGAGTCTCTTTATGATGGCCGTTAACCCGATTATGGGCGTTATCAACACCGCCATTAGCGGCGCGCTCAACGGTCTTTCGGGCACGAGCATCGTTCTTTTGGGCATTATCTGCGCCGGCATGCAGGCGACCGACATGGGTGGTCCCATCAACAAGGCCGCATATGTCTTTGGCACCGCGGCCCTTGCCGAGCAAACGCTGCAGGGCAATATGATCATGGCTGCCGTCATGGCGGGCGGTATGGTACCGCCGCTGGTCATCGCGCTCTCCACGACGTTCTTTAAGAACCGCTGGACCGAGGCCGATCGCAAGGCAGGCCTGGTGAACTACATCATGGGTCTGTCGTTTATCACCGAGGGTGCCATTCCCTTTGCCGCGGCCGATCCGCTTCGCGTGTTGCCCGCCTGCATCCTGGGATCTGCGACCGCCGGCGGTCTGTCGATGCTCTTTGGTTGCGCGAGCCCCGCTCCGCACGGTGGCGCCTGGGTTATCGCGGTCATCACGAACCCGGTGCAGTACCTGTTGGCCCTTGCTATCGGCGCTGTGGTCGGCTGCTTGGTTCTGAGCTTCCTTAAGAAGCCTCTCGACAAGGCTACCGAGTAGCGGGAGCGGAAGGGTCTTGCCAATGGAAAGGCGGCAACGTCCACCAGGGACGTTGCCGCCTTTTGCTGTTTGGGGATTTGTCTCGATCTGTAACAGGAAGAGAGGGATATGGGTTCCAGATGTTACAAGCTAAGATATTTTTCCTGGTGGTCCCATAACGTCTCAATCTGTAACAGGAAGGCCAAAATGCGGGCTCCAGATGTTACAGATTGAGATGATTTCTCCGGTGGGATCCGAATATCTCAATCTGTAACATCTTGGGCCGATTTTGCCGAGTTATTGTTACAGATTGAGATTTTCTCTTGAGGGGGATTCGAATGTCTCGATCTGTAACAGATAGACCGAAAAATGGGTTCTAACTGTTACAGATCGAGACGTTTTGGGACCGCGGCTGAGCCATTGCGGCAAAACCACCACAAAGGTGCCTGTCCCCATTGTGGTGGTTTAGGGCTCCCAGGGGCAGGGGGCCTCGATGTGGATGTGCTCGCCGGTTACGGGATGCGTGAAGGACACGCTGTGGGCGTGGAGCATAAGGCCGCAGGGACGCGGCGTGCCGTAGAGCTCGTCGCCTACCAGGGGATGACGCTCGCTCGCCAGATGCACACGGATTTGGTGTTTGCGTCCGGTGAGCAGCTCGACATCGATATACGAACGCGTGGGCAGGCCGCGGCGGCTCTTAAGGCGCTTGAGCACCTTGACGCGCGTCTGAGAGGGCTTGCCGCTGGCGCCGACGCGCATCTTTCGGCTGTCGTGACGGTCGCGGGCGATGGGCTTGTCGATGAGCTTTTCGTTCCAGTCGATCTTGCCCTCGGCGAGCGCCAGGTAGTGCTTTTCGAAAGCGTGGTCGATGACCATCTGGTCAAAGGCGGGCTGCGTCTGCTTGTCGAGCGAGAACAGCACCACGCCGGTGGTGTCGCGGTCCAGGCGGTTGAGCGGCTGCATGTCGGTCGCGGCAAAGCCGTCGCCCATCGCCAGCAGCAGGTCGCTGGCGTAGTCGGTGAGCGTGCGCTCGCCGGTGCCGTCGCCGTGGACGATCATGCCGGCGGGCTTGTCGATGGCCATGAGCCAAGCGTCGCAGTAGAGGACTTGAGGTTCTTCGTTCACGTGTAAGCCTTTCGGTTAGCTGATTCCCACAAACATGCAGCCCGAGGTCGCCCCGCGTAGGCGGGCGGCGGGCTTGCGGCCGGCTTGTGCTGCCTCGACGGCGCGACGGACGCGCGCGACGGCGCGGCCCACCTCGTCGACATCCAGAAGTGTCCCGTCGACCATAAGACGGCGCACGCCGGCATCGAGCAGCTGCGGCACCTGCGGCGTGAGGTCGATGGGGTAGGCGTCGTACAGGCGCGAGCGGCCGTGAATGTCGGTGCGCACGGGCATGACCTTGCCATCGATGTTCTTGAGCGAGAGCTTGCGGGCACGCAGGCGGCAGTTGGCGCAATCGTGGATGCACCCGTTGGCAACCTGCAGAATGCAGTGCTCGCTCGTCATAACGCGCGGGCGGCCGAACACGGTGATGCCCAAGGCTGCAGGCGCGGCGGTGCCAAGCGAGACGATCTCGTCGAGTGTGATCTCGGGCGAGAGCCAAAACGCGCCGGCTCCGCGCTCGGCAAGTGCCTCCATGCAAGGCACGTTGTGCACGGGCAGGCAAGAGCGGACCTCCGCCGTGGCGCCAACCTGGGCGGCCAGGGCAAGCTCAGAGATGTTGCCAATAGCGATCGTGGCACCGGCAACAACCCACGGGTCAATGCGCGCGTGGTCAACGGCGCGGCAGACCTCGTCGAGTACGGGCACGATACCCTGCTCAAATGCATCGGTGGGGGAGAGCCCGGCCGCATCGAGTACGTCGGTGGTCATGTAGATGCGCGTTGCGCCCTCCGCGCGGGCTGCCTCGGCAGCCTCGAGCGTGGTGACGGTGGCGCAGATTTGCGGCTCATCACGGTAGTGTGCGGGCGCGGGGCGGGAATCATTGGTTACAATCGCCGGCAGCTCGAGCGTGCGGGCACGCTCCTCATACGGCGCCAGAATGGCCTCCTCCAGCGCCTTGCAGGCGGCGGTGCGCACCTTGTGCACAGCGGAGAAGCCCATGCCGCAGCCCTCATCGAGTGCCACATCAAAGCTCGCGGCCTCAAAGGGCGAGGAACCCATGCGGCCCACATGCTCTACCAGATCGGACGCCTCGACGGCGCGGGTCTTGGCGGCCTCGACGGTAAAGCCCGTGGCGGTAGCGGTGAGCGCGGGGTCGTCGCAACAAGTAAGCGTGACGGTAAACGGTTCGCCCAGACGCGCCACGACGGTAACATCCACGGCGCGGCGGCGCAGCACGTCGCGCTTGAGCGCGGCACCAGCAGCGTCAATGGCACGCTGGCTTCGAATCACGCGCACACGGCACCCTTCGGGCATGCTGCGAGGCACACGGCACTCGATGACGTCGCCGGCGGCGGCATCATCGGCGGCGATGGTGGTCAGGAACTGGTCGAACTCATCGTCGTGACGAAGCTCCAACAGATCGCCCTTGCCGACGGGCTCAAACAGCTCAATGCGGGCGATGGCGGCGCGGCGACGGCGGTCGTCGGGCTTAAGGCCGCGCACGTCGCGATTTGCCAGACGACTGCCCAGTACCGTGCCCACGATCTGGCCGCGGTTGTTGGAGCGCTCGTAGCTCATCATCTCGTCGCCCGAGGTGCCATCCTGGTAGGCATGCGTAAAGTCGCGGTTAAAGCAGCGCTTGAGCTGGCGCTGGCGAGCGGCTTGTTCGTCCTTGGGGGTCGAAACATCGGCCAGCATATCGTCAATTTGATGACGATACACATCGACGATGGAATACACGTAATCGGGGGCCTTCATGCGGCCTTCGAGCTTGAGCGACGCGGCACCGGCGTCATACAGGCGGCGCACGAGCTGCGAGGTGTTGGTGTCGCGCGGGCACAGCGCGCGCTCGCGCCCGGCAGGGGAGAGCGTGCGGCCGCCCTCGTCGATCAGCTCGTAGGGCAGGCGGCAGGGCTGGGCACACATACCGCGGTTGGCCGAGCGGCCCGCCATGGCAAAGCTCGAGAGCAGGCACAGGCCCGAGTAGCAAAAGCAGATGGCGCCGTGGCTAAAGACCTCGAGGTCGACATCGGGCGCGGCGTCGTGGATAGCGGCGATCTCGTCGATGGAGAGCTCACGCGAGAGGGTTACGCGGTCGGCGCCCTGCTCGCGGCACCAGATGGTTCCGCGGTCGTCATGGATATTCGCCTGGGTCGAGATGTGCGTCTCGATGCTCGGCATGGTGCGCTTGACCTCAAAGAACAGGCCCCAGTCCTGGATGATAAAGGCATCGGCGCCCAGCGTGGAGCAGCGATGGATGAGCTGCAGCGCATCATCCATTTCGGACTGCTTGATGACGATGTTCACCGTGACGTAGACGCGCGAACCGGCCAGGTGCGCGGCGCGGCAAGCCTGTTCAAAGGCCTCGTCGGTAAAGTTGGTCGCCTTGCGGCGGGCATTGAAGCTGCCCATGCCGCAGTAGATGGCATCGGCCCCGGCGGCGAGTGCGGCGGCAAAGGGCTCCGGGCCTCCGGCTGGGGCCAAAAGCTCGGGCCTGCGGTTGGTGGTTCGGCTGGCGGTTGCGGTCATATCCTGCCTTTCAAAATGCTCAGATACTCAAAAGTATAGTGGCGCCGCCGCGGCAGGAGATGCCCGTGGCCCAAGCGGGATAAAGTCTTCAGCAGCTTGGGGCTTCTGTCCCAGAAGAGAACCGTTCGGCGGTTCGGAGAAACCGTTAGGCAATAAATCTTTCTCGCACAATAATAAAATTCTTGCACAGCGCGAAAACCTTGGTTACTATCCAATCAAGCGCGGCATTCAGACCGAATTGTGCCTCCCGGTATGAATGCCGCGCTCCCGTTCCCTTTTGCTTGTAAGGAGAAGAGCATGAGCAAGAGCGTTGTTTCTTCTGATAACGCACCGGCCGCCATCGGCCCGTATTCCCCCGGTATCCAGACCGGCAACATGGTGTTCCTGTCCGGCCAGCTGGGCATTGACCCTGCGACCGGCAAGATGCCCGAGGGTGTCGAGGCCCAGGCCAAGCAGTCTCTCGCTAACGTTGAGGCCCTGCTGACCGCTGCCGGCGCCACGTTTGCCGATGTCGTCAAGACCACGGTCTACCTGGCCGACATTGCCGACTTCGCTGCTGTGAACGAGATCTACGCCTCCAAGTTCGAGGCTCCGTTCCCCGCGCGCAGCGCCTTCCAGGTTGCTGCCCTTCCGGCTGGCGGTCTCGTTGAGATCGAGGTCATCGCCGCTCTCTAAGATGTAGGCGAAAACAAGCCATGACATGCAAAAGAACCCTGCAGCGCGTGCGAAGCTGCAGGGTTCTTTGTGTCAGGGGTAGTCTTTTTGGGACGGGGCTATTTTAGCTACCCCTACATGCAAGATTGATTTTACTTGCGGCTCATCGAGATCACGGGCAGAGGGAGGGTAGCTAAAATAGCCCCGTCCCAAAAAGACTACCCGCGCTCCATTCTGCTCGTTAGCCCTTCTTGCGGACCTTTTGCAGGTAGCGGTATACGCTGGGCTCAGAGATGCCCAGCGCGGAGGCGGCGCAGGCCACGGCGCCCTTGAGCATAAACACGCCGTTGCCGTTGAGATGGCGGATAACATCGACGCGGTCGGCTTGGCCGAGCGAAGAAACTTCCATTCCGCGGCTTTCGAGCAACTCGGAAATACTGCGGTCGATGAGCTCCTGTGTGGACTCCGAAAGGCTTTCGACCTCGATAGACGCGGGCTCCGTGCGCGTCGGCGCCGCGTCGAAGCACGCCATGAGCTGCTGTGCCATGGCGTTGATGGAACGCACGGTCGAGAGGTCGGTGTTGACGCAGAGCATACCGACGATCTCGTCATTCTCGCGGATAAAGTACGTCGCTGACTCCAACGTCTTGCCGCCAGCACCGCGCCCCTCGTAGCCCGTGATAAATGGCAGGTCGCGATACTTGGCGTCGTGCATGATCTTGAGTGCCAGATCGGTGGCGGGACCGCCGACCTTGCGGCCGCTCACGATGCCGTTGCGGATATCGACGATGGCGTGGTCGGGATCCGAGAAATCGTGCAGCACGATTTCGCTGTTCTTACCGAGTACCTGCTCCAAGAAATCGACCATCGGCAAATAGCGACGTACGGTCTCGTTCACGGGCAACTCCTTTGGGTTCTATCGAAGTGTTCATAACAGTTTTTCTCATGGTAACACGCTGCCCATCATCTCGCATATCCGCAGGTACATTGCGTAATACAGACGAACGGTAGGATTTTGGCGGTAAGCAGTCGACCAAAAGAAAAGTTAGATGTTATTTTGACCAGACACTTTTTGACCTGCGGAAATGCGTTTTCTCAGCTGAAGAATAGTCTGATAACAAAAAATTATTATTGAGAATGAGAATCCACTTTAATGCGATATGCAACGAAGGCACAACCTCAACCCCGCACTGCGTCACAATAGAGCGTTAGATGCGAAAACAACTATTTCGAGGATTGGTGGTCAAATGACCCAGGAGACGGTTACGAACGGCACTGAAGTCCTGTTCACTCGTGAAGGCATGCCTCCCGTTAAGGCTTTAGCTTTGGTGCGCTGCTGGGCGGCGAGATCGTCGGCGGCGCCGTTGTGGTCCTCTTTGGTCTGGCCTACAGCAAGATCAAGTAGCTGTTCCCGCCCGTCGTGACCGGTACGGTCATCTTCTCCATTGGCGTCTCTCTATCCCACGGCCGTCAAGTATATGGCCGGCGGTATGGGCACGCCGCTGTGGGGCACTCCGCAGGCCTGGTGCGTCGCTCTTATCACCTTCGCCGTGGTCTTTGCGCTCGCCAACTTTGGCAAGGGCACGCTCAAGCTGGGCTCCGTGTTCTTTGGCATGATCGTTGGCATGATCGTCTCCATCCCCTTTGGCATGATCGACTTCTCCAGCGTCGCCACCGCTCAGGTCTTCGCCCTTCCCAAGCTCATGCCCTACGCGCTTGAGTTTGATCCCGAGGTCTGCATTACCCTCGCCGTCGTGTTCCCCATGGTTGCCATCCAGGTTATCGGTGACGTCTCCGCCGCCTGCCTGGGCTCCATCGACCGTATGCCCACCGAGCGCGAGCTCTCCGGCGCTATCGTGTCCCAGGGCCTCACTTCTATGGTCGGCGGCCTGCTGGGCGGTCTTCCCACCAGCGCCCTTGGCCAGAACGTGGGCATCATCTGCTCCAACAAGGTCGTCAACAAGTGGGTCTTTGTGATCATCGCAGCCGTCTTTGCCATCGCCGGCCTGTTTCCGCAGCTCTCTGCCGTCCTTTCCGCTATCCCGCAGCCCGTCATCGGCGGCGCGACCGTCGGCGTCTTTGGCACCATCACCATGAACGGCGTGCGCATGTTCACCCGCGAGGGCCTCACGCAGCGCACCACCACCATCGTCGGCACCTCCGTTGTCTTTGGCCTGGGTATCTGGATGGCCAGCGGTTGCCTTGCCGGCGAGGGCATGCCCACCTGGGTGTCCACCGTCATCGGCTCCAACGCCGTGACCCCCACCGCCATCATGGCCATCGTGCTCAACCTGATCCTTCCGCAGACGCCGGTCGTGGCTCAGCACATCGATGCTGCCAAGGACGCTGCCGTGGACCTGGTCCTGCCCGAGAGCAAGAAGTAACCAATTCGGTGCTATTCGTTGGCGGACGTATCGCCTCGTCCGCCGACGCCATGCGGCGATAGGCCGCACTTCAAAGGGTTTGTCCCTTTGGTGAAGCGTTGACGGGAGAGGGCCCGTTTCCGGTGTAGGCCGGCGCTTCGCACTCCGCCATGTCAGAGGTGTCAAACCCCGCCCCCGATGTTGAAGGGAGCATCCATGCTTCTGGTCGCTAACGGTTCCGTCTTTACCCGCAACGCTCAGACCCCGTTCATTCCAAACGGTGCGGTCGCCATTGACGGAGATACGATCGTCGAAGTGGGCCCCGAGTGCGAGCTCAAGGCCAAGTACCCGGATGCCGAGTACGTCGACGCCCAGGGCAACCTCATCATGCCCGGACTTATCAACTGCCACACCCACATCTACTCGGGTCTGGCCC
This sequence comes from Collinsella sp. OM07-12, assembly GCF_003438275.1. NCBI lineage: Bacteria > Bacillati > Actinomycetota > Coriobacteriia > Coriobacteriales > Coriobacteriaceae > Collinsella > Collinsella sp. OM07-12. The sequence continues at coordinate 23,240 of NZ_QSTQ01000005.1, read as the reverse complement.
GCGGCCTTGCCATTAAGGGCTGCAACTCCACCAACTTCCTGGAGAATCTTGAGCAGCAGTGGTGGAAGATCGACGACAACCTGACGCTCGACGGCACCAAGGCCAGCGCCTATGCCACGATCCAGGATTCCATCCGCGATGGCGTCGCCACGATCTTCGATCACCATGCGAGCTTCTGCGAGATCCCGGGAAGCCTCTTTACCATTAAGGATGCAGCTCAGGAGCTGGGCATGCGTTCGTGCCTGTGCTACGAGGTCTCCGATCGCCGCGGCCAGGAAAAATGCGACCAGGCCATTGCCGAGAACGCCGAATTTGCCCAGTGGGCCGCCAAGGAGCGTCGCGATAACGACAACCACATGATCGCCGCCATGCCCAACGTGGGCTGGTGCGAGGCTATGACCATGCTGTTCGAGAACAACGCCAAGATGGCCAGCAAGTACTTCGATCGCAAGCTCGGTGTGCTTGAGGCCGGCGCTGCCGCCGACGTCATCGTCATGGACTACAAGCCCTTTACGCCGCTGAGCGAGGAGAACATCGACGGCCACATGCTCTTTGGCATGATGGGCAAAAACTGCCGCACCACCATCATCAACGGCCGCGTCCTGTACAAGGATCGCGAGTTTGTCGGTATTGATGAGGACAAGATCAACGCGTGGATCATGGCTGAGTCCAAGAAGCTCTGGAGCACGCTCAACGATCGCGCCTACTAATTACAAGTAGATTCACGCGCGTCGGATGTTTCGCCGCATCCGACGCGCGTATAGGCGGCCTCCGCGGGGTCGCCGGCGCTGTGCTAGCGCTACACCGTATTTGCGCCCGCCGCGCGGTCTCGCCGGGCGTTACAGAGAGGAGCTCATTATGAGCGACATCATGAGGCCGATCCCGTTTTCGCAGCTGATGAACTGGATCATCGAGGAGCACAAGACCCAGGACGCCATCTTTGGCGTGCGCAAGATGGTCACGACCAACCAGGGGGGCGCGCTTCCCATTTTTGACGAGTGCATCGAGACCCCGTTTGGCCCGGCCGCCGGTCCCAATACGCAGCTGGCCCAGAACATCGTGGCATCCTACGTGGCCGGTTCTCGTTTCTTTGAGCTCAAGACCGTTCAGGTGATGGATGGCGAGGAGCTCTCCAAGTGTGTGAACAAACCCTGCATTGTGGCGCAGGACGAGTGCTACAACTGCGAGTGGTCGACCGAGCTCGAGGTTCCGCAGGCCTTTGCCGAGTACGTGAAGGCATGGTTTGCCTGCCACCTGATCGCTCGCGAGTACGGCCTGGGAAGCCCGGACGGCTTTGTCTTCAACATGTCCGTGGGTTATGACCTCGAGGGTATTAAGAGCCCCAAGGTCGACGCCTACATCGAGGGCATGAAGGACGCCAGCGGCTCTGACGTCTGGAACGAGTGCCGCACATGGGCGCTCGCCAACCTGGACAAATTTGAGCATGTCGATGCCGCGTTTGTCGAGTCCATCCCGGCGCGTGTCTCCAACTCCATTACCGAGTCCACGCTGCATGGTTGCCCGCCGGCGGAGATCGAGCGCATCGCGACCTATCTGATCACCGAGAAGGGCCTCAACTCCTACATCAAGTGCAACCCCACGCTGCTGGGCTATGAGTTTGCACGTCAGCGCCTCAACGAGCTGGGCTTTGACTATATCGTCTTCGATGACACGCACTTTCGCGAGGACCTGCAGTGGGCCGATGCCGTGCCTATGTTCGAGCGCCTGATTGCCCTGTGCGCCGAGCGCGGCCTGGAGTTTGGCGTCAAGCTGACCAACACGTTCCCCGTCGATGTGACGAGGAACGAGCTGCCCTCCACCGAGATGTACATGTCGGGCCGTTCGCTGTTCTCGCTGACCATCGAGGCCGTCTGCCGCATTACCGAGCAGTTCGATGGCAAGCTGCGCATCAGCTACTCCGGCGGTGCCACGGTCTACAACATCCGTGCCCTGTATGACGCCGGCATTTGGCCCGTCACCCTGGCGACTGACGTGCTCAAGCCCGGTGGCTACGAGCGCTTTAGCCAGATCGCCGGCGAGTTTACCGATCTGGACGGCAAGCCGTTCGCGGGCGTCTCTCTCGACGCCGTGACCGCGATTCAGACAGATTCGCTCACCAACCCGCTCTACAAGAAGCCGCTGCGCCCGCTACCCGACCGCAAGGTCGCCGGCAAGAGCCCGCTTTCCGACTGCTTTACCACGCCGTGCCGCACGAGCTGCCCCATCCAGCAGGATATTCCCGCCTACCTGGCGGCTGTTGACGAGGGCCGCTACGAGGACGCGCTTAACATCATCATCGAGCGCAACGCCCTGCCGTTCATTACCGGTACCATCTGCCCGCATTCCTGCGGCCGTTCCTGCGAGCGTGCGTTCTACGAGCCCGAGGGCGCCCAGATCCGCGCCAGCAAGCTCAAGGCCGCCCGCGAGGCCATGACCGCCGTGCTGCCCAAGCTGCGCGCCCAGGCCATCGCCAACGACGGCGAGCGCAACGTTGCCGTTATCGGCGGCGGCCCTGCCGGTCTGGCGACGGCGTTCTTCCTGACGCGTGCCGGCGTGCCCGTCACCATCTTTGAGGCCCGCGACTCGCTCGGCGGCGTGGTCCGTCACGTGATCCCCGAGTTCCGTATCGCCAGCGACGATATCTACCACGACGCCGAGCTCTGCCTGGCCTTTGGCGCCAAGGTGCAGCTCAACGCTCGCATGGATTCCATCGACGAGCTCAAGGCCCGGGGCTTCACCGACGTGGTCGTGGCCACCGCCGCCTGGATGCCCGGCTCTGCGGGCTTGGGCGAGGGCGCCGAACTCGACGTGCTGGAGTTCCTCGAGGCCGCCAAGAAGGGCGAGAAGCTCGAGCTGGGCGAGGACGTCGTGGTCATTGGCGCCGGCAACACCGCCATGGATGCTGCCCACGTGGCCAAGCGCCTGGCAGGCGTGAAGAACGTGCGCCTGGTGTATCGCCGCACCAAGAAGCAGATGCCCGCCGACGAGGAAGAGTTCGATCTTGCTCTTGCCGACGGCGTTGAGTTCTGCGAGTTGCTGGCGTCCAAGGCGCTCAACGGCGCCGTGCTGACCTGCGATGTTATGGAGCTTGGCGAGCCGGATGCAAGCGGCCGTCGCAGCCCCGTCGCCACGGGCGAAACTGTTGAGCTTCCCGCCACCACGGTGGTCTGCGCCGTGGGCGAGGGCATCGATGCCAGCCTGTACGATGCCGCGGGCGTCGAGCACGACCGTCGCGGCCGCCTTGCCGCCACCTCCACCGGCGTCGAGGGCGTCTGGGCTGCCGGCGACTGCCGCCGCGGTCCGGCCACCGTGGTCGAGACTATCGTCGATGCCGCCGAGGTTGCCCGTGCCATCGCCGGTGTGGACTTTAACAGGTACGCCGACTGCAACGAGCAGGCCGGTCGCGAGGACACCTGCTACGAGCGCAAGGGGTTGCTGTGCCGCGACAAGTGCAACTGCACCAAGACTCGCTGCCTGGGCTGCGGCTCGGTGTGCGAGGTCTGCTGCGACGTGTGCCCCAACCGCGCCAACGTGGCCATTAAGGTGCCGGGCCTGGCCAAGCATCAGGTCGTACATGTCGACGGAATGTGCAACGAGTGCGGCAACTGCGCCGTGTTCTGCCCCTACCAGGAGGGTCGTCCCTATAAGGACAAGCTCACCCTGTTCTGGAGCGAGCAGGACATGGAGAACTCCGAGAACGAGGGCTTCCTGGCCGTGGACGAGGACCACTTTAAGGTCCGCGTCGCCGGTACGGTCCGCACCGTCTCGGTCGATGCCGTCAACACCGGTCTGCCCGAGGCCGTCCGCCTGACCATCAAGGCCGTGCGCGACAGCTATCCGTACCTCCTTAAGAAATAGGCGAGTCTCTTATGGCCAAATCCATTCAACATAACGTGGCCTACGCCGCCTGCGGAAGCGGTTGCGCCTCCGCAGGCGGCGACGCCCGCTGCAGCGAAGGCTGCATTGGCTGCGGCGCCTGCGTCACGGCCTGCCCCCACGGCGCCATTGCACTGGTCGATGGCATCGCCCGCGTGGATCGCTCCAAGTGCACGGGCTGCGGCCTGTGCGGCATGGCGTGCCTGCAGCGCGTGATCGCCTTCGTCCCCGGCTACCAGAACATCCTGGTGCGCTGCAACAACACCGATAAGGGCGCCATCGCCCGCAAGATCTGCGACACGAGCTGCATCGATTGCGGCATGTGCGCCAAAAAGTGCCCTGCCGGCGCAATCCGCATCGAGGACAACTGCGCCCATATCGACGGTGTGGACTGCCTGTCGTGCGGCATGTGCGCCGTCGTCTGCCCGCATGGCGCCATCCACGATCGCACCGGCATCGCCGCCGGCGTGTAGAAGGGAATAACCATGGCACAGGAATTCACTTTTACCGTTAACGGCGTCGAGCGCACGACGACCCAAAACAAACCGTTGCTGCGCTATCTGCGCGACGACCTGCATATCCATTCCGCCAAGGACGGCTGCTCCGAAGGCGCTTGCGGCACCTGCACCATCCATGTGGACGGTGCGGCCGTCAAGGCGTGCGTGCTGACCACCGCGCTTGCTGCCTATAAGCTCCAGCGTCCTGTGAAGTGCAAGCTCACGCGTGCCGAGTCGCTCGCTTTCCATCCCAAGCGTCACGCCATGGACGGCACCTTTACACTTGGCTGCGACGCCGAGGGCAACTTTACCGGCCTGGACTGCGAGATCAACTTTGACACCGGCGCCTACGCGTCGCTGTGCGGCCCGGTGCTCGAGCGCGCCTGAACGCATGCCGTCGGCCCCTACAAGTACCAGAACACCGACATTCGCGGCTTTGGCTACTACACCAACAACCCGCCCGCCGGCGCGTACCGCGGCTTTGGCGTTTGCCAGTCCGAGTTTGCGCTCGAGTGCCTGATCGACCTGCTGGCAGAGAAGGTCGGCCTGGATCCGTGGGAGATTCGTTACCGAAACGCTATCGAGCCGGGCGAGGTTTTGCCCAACGGCCAGATTGCCGACTGCTCCACGGCGCTTAAGGAGACGCTGCTCGAGGTCAAGGATGCCTACTATGCGCATCCCGGACACGCCTGCATTGCCTGCGCCATGAAGAACGCTGGCGTGGGCGTGGGCCTGCCCGATGCCGGCCGCTGCAAGATTCGCGTCGAGAACGGCGTGGCTGTGGTCTACGCCGCCACGTCCGACATCGGCCAGGGCTGCAACACCGTCTTTTTGCAGGACGTTGCCGAGGCATGTGGCCTGCCGCTTCACTGCATTGCCAACGGCGAGTGCTCCACCGAGAACGCTCCCGACTCCGGCACCACGCCTGGCTCGCGACAGACGGTCGTGACTGGCGAGGCCGTGCGCGGTGCCGCCTTCCTGCTGCGCGATGCCATGCTTGACATCGAGGCCGGCAAGTCTGCGCCCGCCGCTCCCGTGAATGCGCATGGCGACGGCGTCAAGATCGAGTACGACGACGGTCGCGCCTATCAGCTGCACACGCAGGAGCTCGTCGCCGGCCAGGGTATGCATCCTCAGAATCCCGCGGCCGCTATCAAGGCGCTCGAGGGATGTGAGTTTGGCTACGTGTACCTGGAGCCGACCGACAAGCTGGGTGCGGATGTTCCCAACCCCAAGAGCCACATCTGCTACGGCTTTGCCACACATGTGGTCATTCTGGATGATGACGGCCGCGTGAGCGAGGTCTATGCCGCGCACGATTCCGGCAAGGTGGTCAACCCCATCTCCATCCATGGTCAGATCGAAGGTGGCGTGCTCATGGGTATGGGCTATGCGCTTACCGAGGCCTGGCCGCTCAAGGACTGCGTACCCCAGGCAAGGTACGGTACGCTTGGGCTGTTCCGTGCGCCCGAGATTCCGGATATCCACGCCATCTACGTGGAGAAGGACGAGCTGCTGCCCGTGGCATACGGCGGCAAGGGCATCGGCGAGATCGCAACGATCCCCACGGCGCCCGCCGTGCAGAACGCCTATCGCGCGTTTGATGGCAAGCTGCGTCCGGATCTGCCCATGGTGGATACGCCCTACAGCCGCGTCCGTCACCGCGGCTAGGGTAGAGCGCGGACGGCCATTGCTGACAGATCGTCCGCGCTCAACATCAACTGTATATGCCGTGCCTTCCATCGCCCCTCGGTCACAACAAAAGCCCGACCCCTCTTTCGAAGGGCCGGGCAGGAGGCATTGGATTTATATGAGGCAGAACCAAAAAACCGCCGCATCGCTCAATCGCCCAAGCGCCGCGGTGTGTGCGGCAACCATGTCTAGGCGGTCATGCCACCGTCGACGATGAGCTGCGTTCCCGTTACGTAGCTGGAATCATCGCTCGCAAAGAACACGGCGACCGTGCCAATCTCACGCGGCTCTCCGCCGCGACCCATGGGAATCTTTGCCAGCGTGTATTGGGTGAATTCGCCGTCGCGCGGCATCATCTCGGAGAAGATCGTTCCGGGACAGATGGCGTTGACGCGAATGCCCTTGGGAGCGAGCTCCGCGCCCATCGAGCGAGTGAACGAGAGCGTGGCAGCCTTGCTGGCGCCGTAGCTGCTCATACCGGGGCAACCGCCAAGGCCGCCGATGCTTGCGACGTTGACGATTGCGCCGCCGTCCGTCATGGCTTTGACGGCAAGCTGCGTGGCATAGACGTAGCTGTGAAGGTTGAGGGCCATCACGCGGTCGAAATCGTTGGCGATGTCCATGGTCTCGACCTGGAAGTTAGTCATCATGCCGGCGTTGTTGACCAAGATATCGAGTTTGCCATACGCCTCGATGGTCGCGGAAAAGAGCATATCGACATCCTGCTCGTTTGTCATATCCGCCTGCACAAAGGTCGCGTCATGCCCAGCATCGCGGAGCTCCTTTTCGAATGCCTCGCCCTTTTCGCGGCGTCGACCGCAGAAAACGACCTTGGCACCTTCCTCGCAATAGCACCAGACGACACCCTGGCCAATGCCCGACGTCGCGCCCGTGACGATTGCGACCTTTCCATCAAGTTTACCCATCTGTTCCCTCCGTTATGTTGCGAATTACGGTATCAAAACCGCTGATAAACTAAGTTTGGTCTATTTCATTCGGCATTACTAGGGGATAAAATATCCAAAAGTGTTCATAAGAGAACACATAATTAACCATCATTCATTTTGCGAAGCCGGTAATCCATGAATCGCTCGAGGAAAGCATACTTAGAGGCGCTTGTCGAGTTACTGCGAACAAAGTCGTATTCCAAGATAACGGCGAGTGACATCATCCGTCGTAGCGGCTACGGACGCACGGGTTTCTACCGTCAGTTCTCGGACAAAAATGCGCTCGCCGCCGCGCTCGTCAAAGAGCATACCGCGATGTATGCTCGAATCCTCGCGAACGATCTGCGCGATTCGCAGTGCAACATGGAGGACATGGTGCGGCATATCCTCGAACACGTAATGCAGCATCGAGCGGAGTATCATGCCATTCTGTCGTCGCAGATTCCTGGGCACGGCTTCGATGAGTTCTGTGTGTGCGCGCTCGTCGATTTTCGCATTATGGCGAACGCTCGCCCCAACTGCTCCGATGCCGAGCTCGACTATGACCTGTTCTACTATGCGACCACGCGCCAGTTCGCGGATTATCTGCGCTACTGGGATGCTCACGGATATGAGCCAGCTGCACCACAAATGGCCAAGTGCATCGCAGGGGTGATTGACCACTTGTCGCCGGGGGACGCCTTGCGTTTTGAGAATTCGGATGGCGCGGAGAGTAGGGGAGACGTTGGGTTGATCTCGTTTGCCGAGCTGTCCTAAATTAGTGCCGCGGGTAAAATAAGGTCGACGGCAGCCCAAGTGGTGGAAAGCTGGGCGACGCCGTTACTTAGATCAAGGGGTCAATGCCTTAACGGCGTCGACCCCTCTTCTTTTTCTTCGAACGCTGCTTGAGTGCCTTGGAAAGTCCGACAAGCGCTCGTAGGGCGGATTTGCCCCGGTGCTTCCGGGAAATTCCACGTGTGGCGGGGCGCCGCCTCTTTCGCATGCGTGCCGATTGCCATATTACGTTATAGTTAGCTATATTATAGGAAGGTATAATATAGCTAACTATAACGTAAAGGAAGGGAGGCCCTATGTTTATCGGAAGAACAGCGGAAATGTCCGAGCTCAATCGACTGTATGACGCGGGTTCATTTGAGATGCCTGTGATTTACGGCCGTCGTCGTGTGGGTAAAACGCGTCTTATCACAGAGTTCATCCAAGGCAAGAAGGCTATTTACTTTCAAGCTCGTCGTACTAACGCAGAGGCAAACCTGCACGGCTTTAGCCAGGCGATACTTGCGGGCTCGGTTGGTGCTGCGGGTGTGTCGTTTCGTAGTTTTGACGAGGCATTCGATGCGTTAGCCACCATGGCCCGCGCGGAACGTTTGATTGTCGTGATTGACGAGTATCCCTATCTCGCTCAATCAAATCCCGAGATTAGCTCGTTGCTGCAAGACAAGATTGATCACTTGTACAAAGAGACCAAGCTCATGCTGATTCTATGCGGCTCGTCTCTTTCGTTTATGGAGGAACAGGTGTTGGGCTACGAGAGCCCACTATACGGTAGGCGTACGGCCCAGTTTAAGATCATGCCGCTCGATTTTACGACGACCCTCGGCCTGTGGCACGACATGGATCGCGAAGACGCTGCGGTTTGCTATGGCATGACGGGCGGCATTCCCGCGTATATCGAGAAAGTCGATTCCGCCGCATCGCTCAAGGACAACATCAGACGTCTATTCCTTACCCCTACGGGCTATCTCTTTGAGGAGCCGAGCAACTTGCTTTTGCAAGAGTGCCGTAATCCCGAGCAGTATGATGCGATCGTGCAAGCAATTGCTCAGGGGCGCTCGAGAATCTCGGAGGTTGCGAGCTCTACGGGAATTCCTGCAAGCAATGTAAAGAGCTATGTGGATAAGCTGGCGTCGCTTGGAATTGTCGAGCGCGAGCTGCCCCTAAACGAGACGAGCAATAAGCGAGCCGTGTATCTGCTGAGCGACCAGATGTTTAGGTTCTGGTACAAGTTTGTGCCGCAGAACATCGGGCTGATTCAAAACGATATGGCCGAGATGGCGTACAAGCGCATTGAGCCGTACTTATCGGATTACATGGGCACGGTCTTTGAGCTTATATGCAGGCAGTACGTGTACGAACTTGCGCGGGCGGGCCAGCTCGACGTGGTCCCTGCGACCGTTGGACGCTGGTGGGGGACGGATAATCGCACGCATACGCAGGAAGAAATCGACTTGATTGTTGATGATGGTGATGGCGCTGCGCTGTTTGCGGAATGCAAATGGCGCAATGAGCCGGTGAGCGAAGACGTGCTGCAAAAGCTCGTGCATCGAAGCGAGCTCTTTAGGCGGCAACAAAAAAGCTACGTGATCTTCTCGAAGCGTGGCTTTACGCAAGGATGTCAGGAAGCTGCGAAGAGCAGGGGAGATACCAAGCTGATTTCGTTTGCCGAGATGTGAGGGCGGAGATAACTAAGCGCGCTCTGATGTGATGCTCGGAATGGGTCTCGCTTTCCGGATCGCCCTTCAAGCGGAAGCTCATATGTTCAAGAAATGGGAGGCAGCTCATCGCGAGCTGGGGCCTTTTGTTTGGAGCGGAGGCAGCATCCCGGAATTCGGGCAATCCGGTGGTCAGGGGTTGAGCGAGCGTCGCGCCAAGGATGCCAAGCGTAAAACCTTCAATAAAAATAGCGTAAAAACTGCATCCGACATGGCGTAAAAACTACATTGAAAGTAGCGTAAAAACAGCATTGAGAATGGCGTAATTTCGCATATCGCATGATCGCCCGAGCTTGCACACGGCCTTTTGCGAGCTCTTGCCATGAACGAGAGCCAGGCTGTCACGTACAAGACGCTCATAAAGGGCGCCTCGTACGGTGAGGCGGGCCCCGACGAGAGGACCATCGCTGCGTACTTGGACCTCTTCAACAGGCTCAAGCTGACCGAGGACCTGTGCGGATGGGAGCCGCCCATGCGCTCGAAGGCCCGCGTTCGCGTGCGCCCCAAGCGCTACTTCTGCGACCCGTCACTTGCGGCGGCGTTGCTGGGGGCTACCCCTGAGCGGCTGCTTGGCGATATGCAAACGCTGGGGATGCTCTTTGAGAACCTCGTTCTGCGCGACGTGCGCGTGTTCCTTTCCACCTACGGCGGTGTCGACAACAGTGTCCATTATTTCCGAGATGAGAAGGGCCTTGAGGTCGATCTGATCGTTGAGCACGACGGGCGCTGGGGAGCCATCGAAGTCAAGCTGAGTGATGCGAAAGCAGACGATGGAGCGAGAAATCTCAAGGCGCTGGAGAGGAAAGTGCTCTCCAATCCTGCCGCCCAGAACGCCGCGCCGGCGTTTTTGGCGGTCGTGGTTGGAAAGGGGAGCATTGCCTACACACGCGACGACGGCGTGGCGGTGATCCCCATGGCGGCACTTGGGGCGTAGTGGTCTTGTGGGCGTGCCGTGCTTCCTTTACCGAAAATCCATTTGTTTATTCTGCCGTCAATGGGTATACTTCGAATCGATGGCCCCGGGAATGACCTCTGATTCAAGTCACCGGGGCTCAATTTGTGTTTATAGGAGCTTTCTTGTCTGACGAGCGCAACAACTACCAGACGATGAAGTGCGCGGCTCAAGGGCGCCGTGATGCGACAACGCGCCTATGGGCCGAGAAATGGCTTTCGGCTGAACGGCTTTTCCCGTATCTCGAAGAATGCAATGGAGACATCGACAAGGCTCTAGAGCTCTACGAGTGGAACGCCTCTCTAGGCCAGTTCCTTATGCGCGACATATCTCATTTTGAAGTGGCGCTGCGCAACGCCTACAACGACATTATGGAGTCCCGCTGGGATGGCGAGGAACATTGGCTTCTCGACGATGCTTCTCCCGCGCGTAGGCCCGTGCTGAGGAAGTCTGCCAGCGGAATGCTCGACTCGAATCGCATTAATCGAAAGACTATCGATGCTGCTGCGAGTAGCTTGCCGAGTGGCTTTACGACCGGAAGCCTGGTTGCCGGCCTCACGCTCGGCTTTTGGGTGCACTTGGCAGACCGCAGTCGTGAAGCGGTGATTTGGAGATCAGGCCTCTATCTTGCGTGGCCAAAGGGAACAAAGCGAGCCGAACTTCAGGAAAAGCTCTACGGGATACTGCGCGTGCGAAATCGCGTAGCCCATAACGAGCGGCTCTTCGACCCTAAGCGTGATGAACTTTCGCCTAGGAAGGTAGATGCTGATGCCGTGAGCCTGTTCGGGCAGCTTTGTCCTGAGGCGGCGGACTTTCTGTATGGTGATCATGACCTGCCTTTGGACGCGTTTCTTGCGGATTATCCCGCGCCTGTGAAGGTTGAGTTGTAGCGGCTGCTGGGTTTTTGGCTGCGGATCAGAGGCAGCTTTCGCCTTAGGACGCCTGCGTCTATTTGCGTGCCGTTTTCATAAGCCGTATTACCGTGAGGCTAAATTGCCAAAGATGCCGCTAGTGGGTTTGTGGGGCCAACTATTTTATTTATCCTCAAGTTTCATATGGACATATAGGGAGCCATCCTCGCGTGAATTTAACACATCGAGTGTGTGGGTATGAATGGGCTGGTTTTCTTGTTCTACTGTTTCGCTTGGTGTCCTTTGGGCCTGCGCCGATGCGTCTGCGGCTCCAATGCTGCGAGCTGTCTAATTTGGAACTTGTGAGTTCCGAATTAGACGGCTACTGATGCAGCTTGAGCTTGGAATGGGCGTTGAATAATTCTTAGAGAAATGCTTCGAGTTGGTGAAAGTGGAGCTGTAGCAGAGGCTTCCGCGCCCTGGGGGATGGGCGAGCGAGCTCAGACGCGCCTTTCCGGTAAGTGCCCCGAGCTGGGTGACCTGCTGCTGAAGCTGAAGGCGGAGGGGAGGTGGGAGGCACTCTCCGCCCATGCTGGTGCGGCGCCTTACTGCCTGGCAGTTCCTGATGTTGGCAGGTGGCTGCCGCAGTGGCCTATTACGATTAACTGTGCCTCGTCATCAAAACAAAAGTGCAGACGGAACGGATCGCGGCGGTTGCGACCGTTGCCCTTAATGTGCGGCAGGATGCAAACCTGCTTACCGTTGTAAGTGCGTTGGCGGAGCCGCATGAGCTCGGTGTCGTTTTTGGTCAGCTTGGTCTCGGTCGGCGCGGCGTCAAACGAGGTCTGATTTCTAAACTCGCTATAGAGGTCTCCGGCCGTTGGGCGCTCCCCAAACTTGAGTTGCCACATAACGGTCGCTACGGATTTAAGGATCTGCCATTCCTCGTCAAGATCGGCAAAATCATAGCGGCGTGCCGAGTCGTATGCCTCGGGCAAAACGAAAATGCGCGAGGGCCAGAGATTCGCGGCAAACTTAAGCTCGTCCCCAAGGGTGCGCGGAAATGCCTCGAGCCCCTCGACGAAACATGCTTCCGCTCTGAGTGCGGCTACCTGCTTTTCTGAGCGGTCGGCTCGCTCCAGCGCCTCTTGGAGTCGATACTTTAAGTTGGCGATCGTGTTCTCGGATTCATCCAGCTCGAGCAGGCTGTTTTCCAGTTGCTCAATACGCTGCTCATACGCGGCGTTGCTGTTGGCGTAATCGCTGGCCAGCCCCTCCCAGAGCTGTCTGTCGGCAGTCTCTTTTGACAACAACTCTTTAAGATTGTCCATGGCCTCTTGGCTGTACGAGGCGGCAAGCGCTTCGGTGCGTTTTGCTTCGGCTACGGCTTCATTCTCTGCGTGGCGTTTCATTTCTGCCATGCGGCTGCGTAGCGCCCCGATTGATTGACGCGATTTGTACCAGGCAATATCGCTCGTGTCTACAATATCGCCCCTGCCGCGCAAGAACGAGCGTCCCAGGCTCCGGTTAAGTATCGTGGATGTCTTGTTGCCGTACTCGCTCAGCCTATCGCGCCTGATGCAGAGGTGTCGACGGGCGTCTTCTTCGTCAGACAGATTGATGTTCGGTTGGTAAATACGAAGTGACGACTTGGGGCAGTTGTATCGATAGGCGGGCGTATCGTAGAGAAAAAGATTGAACAGCTTTGATTTGAGCCGACCATCAGATTCGTCGGCGGCAAACACGTTGGCTAGGCCCATAAGGTTATTGGCGAGCTTGCCAGGATCTTTGACGGGATATCGACCAGTATCATCGCTGGTTATTAGAATCAGAGGGAGCTCGCGCTGGCTGCTCAGAAGGTTGTCGGAAAACTCGATGTCAAAGTTATCAAACGTCAGACGCGTGCACGATGTGTTGACGACTGTTTCTCCAACGCATGCCTGATGATTGGGAAGCGAAAACAGAACCTTTGCGATGCGGGGAATATTGAGGTCCGGTTCTGGCAGTGGCCAGCCCACATAATCGGGCAGGGTCGCATAGGTGACCTTGATATTGACCAGACATGAGTCGTCCTTGGCGGTCTCGAGACCAATACAGGTGTGCCAGTGACGAAACGGATAGTGACTGTCGGGCTCGTCATATTCAAAGGCCCAAGCGACGGGAATCCTGCCTCGCTTGTCATCAAAGGCTGCGCGAGTGCAAATGCTCACGCGGCTGCCCGTGGTCATGCCTCCAGAATAGCCAACGGGATAGCTGAGGTTTCCAAATATAAAATCGGAGGCGATGTTTTTATTGCTCGACAAAAACTCAAAGGCACTCTGCTCATGACGCTTGCGCTGCTCTTTATCGCGCACCCAGGTGTAGATCTGACGATATGCATCGACGATTGAGGGCGTGGTGGTCGAATAGGGCGAAAGCCTGAACTTTGCTCGGTAATGAATCTGCTCGTTTTCGGACCGCATGTTAGCCTCGCTTGCCTGTTGGCGATATTGACCTGTAATGCTCAAGTGTAGGCGTTTGAGTAAAGTTCACGCATCGAACAGCGGGCGTTAGGTGCCAAAGCGTCTGTAAGCGTGCTAAATAGCATCGGCGACGCGGGGTGACCATAAGGTATTCACGCTATTCGCAGCATTGTTGAGCAACAAACCGCGCGAGGTAAAAACGGGTCCATTTACAGAAAAGGCGATGACATCGCAGGCCTGTTGCAAGACAATAGAAATCGATTTTTTACTAACAATGTATTGCATATCGCAAACATGGGGATGGTCAACATGGGTTATGCCGACTTGCTGCGCAAAGATGCAAGCGCCACGGATATTCGCGAGTTTCTCGTGAGTGGCGAACAGACCGCAATAACTGTGCGCATCCCCGATACGTTGCGTGACGCCGCTAAGGAAGCCGCTTCTCTGAAGGGCACAAGCTTAAGTGCATACGTTCGCGAATGTTTAATCAAGGAGCTTACGAATGACAGGTAATGAACGACAGAAGTACAGTCTCTCCTTTACGAGCATTGGTGCCCGCAGGCTCGAGACTGCTGAGGTCGCGAGGGCTTTTGTTGAGACTTCTGATTGGGCAGAGGTTAGGCGTCGCATAGTCGAGGACGACATTATCAGCCTCAACAAAGAAAGCACTCGCAAGCGTGTCGGTGCCGAGATCATTAAGCGACTCAAGATGCTTGACGCAGATGAACTGGCATTTTTGGCCGATGCCATCGACGACGACCAGCTCGCCATGACATGGCTCGCCATCTGCCGTACCTACCAGGTCTTGTATTCGTTCTCGACTGACGTCGTTGCCGCGCGCTTTTCCAATATGGTGCCCGATGTGCCCCGAACGGCATGGGCCGCTTTTGTAGATGAGCAGTCTGTCGATCATCCCGAACTTTCACGCCTCACCGAAAAGTCGCTCAAACAACTCGAGTTCAGAGCATTCGGGATGCTCCGCGAGTGCCGCCTCCTCGACAACGCGGGCAACATCACCCCGCTCTATCCCTCACTCCGTTTTGCGGACCTCATTCGCGAGCGCGCTCCGCAGGATATCGAGCTGTTTCCGAAAGCAGGTGTTTTGCTGTGACCAAAAAGTTCGAACACATCGGATCGCCCGAAGCGCGCGCTTTCATTGTTGAGCGTCTCTCCGACGATGCGCTACTCGGTCGCAAGGGCTATACGATGCGACAGTCGACGTATGTTTTGCCGTATCCGCCTGCACAAAGATCGTATGCTCGAGATCTCGTGGCTGCTATCTGCTCCGATGACCTGCCAAATAGGGGCGTCCGCGCTGTACAGGTGAACCTTTACGACGTCGTTCTCGACTATCTGGATTCCGAGGATATGTGGGAGCTTCTTTGTGAGGCCGAGCAAACCGCCACGCGCGACGAACTCATCATGATGCTCCAGGACACCATTAGCGTTAGCGGCGTCATCAAGCCTGCCGTCGAGGCAGCTATCGACGATTCCGGGTGCGACATTGCGTTCATCACGGGCGTTGGAGAGACGTTTCCCTTTGTCCGCA
Source organism: Collinsella sp. OM07-12 (assembly GCF_003438275.1). Taxonomy (NCBI): domain Bacteria; kingdom Bacillati; phylum Actinomycetota; class Coriobacteriia; order Coriobacteriales; family Coriobacteriaceae; genus Collinsella; species Collinsella sp. OM07-12. Next base: position 7,925 of record NZ_QSTQ01000005.1, on the reverse strand, counting down.
CACATACGTTGCTCGGCGAAATCGAGACGGATAAACCCGTCGTGTTGGTGTTCCCTGGCGAATATCGCCAGAACGCCGACGGCTCGACCTCGCTGGACATATTGAACATCCCGTCCGAAGCAAATGGCGGCTACTACCGCGCGACGAACGTGTTTGACCTTTAGGGGGCAACTCTATGAAATACGAGTATATGTACGAAAAGCCGATCGACAGGCCGATCGATGCCGTTGTGAAGGCCTCTAGCGTTGAGCATCTTGCTAATGAACTCGACGAGTACGTGATTACTCCCGAACTTGCCGGTCACCTTAACCGTTTCTTTGATGAGTACAACGATCCCGATGCCACTGGTAATGGCGCATGGATTGCGGGCTTCTTCGGCAGTGGCAAATCTCACATGCTCAAGATTCTCGCGGTGCTTTTGGAGGACCAAGAGGTCGCCGGCAAACATGCCGTTGACTACATCCTGCCTAAGCTCGAGGACGACCCTGCCCTGCAGGGCGCCATGGAAGTGGCCCGCACCCGCCATCCGAGCGAGTCGATCCTCTTCAACATCGACATCATCGCGCCCAACCAGGGTCGCACCGAGGCGGGAGGTCTCCTTGCCGCCTTCATCAAGGTGTTCAACCACCATTGCGGCTATTTTGACGGCGACCAACAGCATATCGCCAAAATGGAATATGACCTCGATCGAGAGGGATTGCTGGACGCATTCAAGGCGAGAATCGAGGCGGCAACCGGAAAACCGTGGGAAGACGTCCGCAAGGCGGCGCTCCTTTACGGTACCAAGATCACCGCGGCTTTCGACGAGGTGTGCGGAAATGAGCCCGGAACCAACGGCAACGTCGTAAGCTACTACCAGCAGACCTACAAGCCTGACATCCACGCCTTTGCGCTGCGCGTAAAAGAATACATCGACGCGCATGGACCCGGGTTCCGCTTGAACTTCTTCGTCGACGAGGCCGGCCAGTACATCGCCAAGGATTCAAACTTGATGACCAATCTGCAATCCGTTGCAGAGGAACTCGCCACCGTGTGCGACGGCGCTTCATGGGTGGTTGTCACCAGCCAGGAGAACATGGAGGACACCATCGGACAGATGACCGACAGGTCCGCCAACGACTTCTCTAAGATCCAGGCGCGGTTCAAGGTCAAGATGCAGCTCACGTCCAAGGACGCCAAGGAGGTCATCAAACAGCGTCTTCTGGCCAAGAGCCGCGATGCCCTCCCCGCCCTGGGCGCAATGTACGACAGGTACAAGGACGACTTCCCGGTGCTCTTTGACTTCGCCGATGGTTCGAAGCGCTATGTGGGCTACAAGGATGAGGACGATTTTGTAGGCACGTACCCCTTTGTGCCCTATCAGTTTGACCTGTTCATCACTGCAATGCGTGGCCTTTCCGACTACAATGCCTTCACGGGCAAGCACCATTCTACGGGAGCCCGCTCCATGCTCGGCGTGTTTCAGGAGGTCGGCGTCGAACTCAACCACGGTGACGGCTCGACGGAGGGCCAGGATCTGGCAACGTTCGACTCAATGTTCGAAGGGTTGCGCAACTCGTTAATGAGCGAGGTCTATGGTGCCATCAGCATCGCCGAGACAAACCTTGCTGACATGCCCATGGCAATCCGCGTCCTCAAGGCACTGCTGCTCGTCAAATACTGCAAGGACTTTAAGGCAACGCCGGGAAACCTGCGCGTGCTCCTGTATGGCTCTTTCAAGCAGAACACGGCAACGCTCGAGCAGGAGATTAAGGATGCGCTTGCCGAGCTTGAACGACAGCTCTACATACGTCGTAATCCCAACTCGAACATCTATGAGTACCTTACCGACGATGAGAAAGAGATCGAGACGGTAATCCGTACGACGGAGATTCAGACCTCGGATGTACGCGACATGATTGGCGATGCGTTTAAGGATATCGTTGGCGCCTCGCGCGCAAGCTACGAGAATGGTTCCTTCTCGCATGCCTTCCCATACAATCTTAAGGTGAACGGCGACGCCATCGGACGTTCGGGCAACGACCTGACTGTTGACATTGTGACCGATGCTCCATCCGGTATCGTGGATGTTCCAACCTCTGGCCCCAAGACGCTCGCGGTTGTGTTGCACAATCCCAATGCGTTTCTCAACGATGTCGCCTTGTTCGTAAAGACAAATAAGTACGTAAACCAGGCGAGTGGTTCGAACGAGATTCGCAACGCGATAATCGCCGACAAGAGGGCAGTACTCAACGCGCAGTCGCGTAAACTCCGCGCCGATTTAGATGAGCTGATCGGAGAGGCGCGTTTTTATGTTTCTGGAGTCAACATTACCGACTCTGTGAGTGGTTCGGGCAAGGTCGCCATCGAGTGTGCCGTGGGCGAACTTGTGCGGCGCAGCTACACGGGCTTGCAACAAATTGTGCAGAACTACACCGACAGAGACGTTTACAACAGCTGTCTGCCGGCCCAATCGATGATCGACCTCCCTCTTCCCGAGTATGCCCAGACGGTACTTAGCTGGATCGGCATCGTGGGTCCGGGCTACGCGGTAACCGTCGGCGGCGATGGCACGTCGAGCCTGATGGCGCACTTTACGAAGGATGAGTACGGATGGCCCGACGTTGCCGTTCGCAATGCAGTGGCGACGCTCTACGCCGCCGGACGTGTCGAGATTCGTAAGGCGGGATCGCTCCTCGAGGGCACCGCTCTCGCGCAGGCGCTCAAAGTTGGTCGCGATATGGATAAACTTGTCGTTGCCAAGGTCGAGGCCGTGTCTCCCGAGCGTCTTGCATCGATTAAGAGCTCGTTTAGAAAGCTCGTGGGCACCAATCCCGTTGGCGGCGATGCCAAGTCCATCGCAGGCGAGATGGTGACCTATCTCGAGCAGGAAGTTCCAGCGTTCCGCGCTGCCGAGGGACGAGCCTCGACTTATCCATTCGCCACCGAATTTACCGGGAAACTTAACAAGCTTAACGCTGCGCTTGGCGCGGTGAATGCTGATTGGAAATGGCTCGTCGACCAGTTTCCCGAGAAGGCTGACGCCCTCGCGGAGGACAAGGTAGACCTGTCGAGTATGAAGCAGTTTATTGAAGGCTCGCCGCTCGCTGTTAAGTGGAATGAGGTCAAGGGGTTCGGCGAAACCGGCCTTGCCGAGATGCGTGACCTTGGCATCGACATTACCTCCGACCTCGAGGGGGCGCTTGCGGTCGTGAACGACCCTCAGTGTTATAAATCGCGCGATATCCCTCGCGCTGCGAGTGATGTCAGGCGGGCGAAGAGCGAGATTGACCGTGCTAGGGAGAGCTTAAGGTCCGACGTTGCTAAGGAGCTCGACGATTATCGCGCTTCGTTTGAGAGCGCGTATGACATGGATGCGGTGCCAGAGGAAGCGCGTCTCTCGCTTGCTGAGATTTTCGATCAAGCAGCGGCGAGACTCGCCGAAGAGCAGTCATCGCTGCGCATACGGACTTTCCTTGAGTCGTTTAAGGATGCCAAGGCGGCAAGCATAGTTTCCCTGCTCAATCCACCTGCGGCCGCTTCTGCGCACACGCAAGAAAACGACGAGTCTGACGGGGAAGCCACTGGGTCGCAGCCCGAGCCCGCCCGGACTCAAGCGCCCATGACCTGTGCGTTGAGCTCGCTACGTGCGGGGGCTTATGGTAAACCGACCATCAAGAGTAGGCAGGATGTCGACGACTATCTCGAGGCGCTGCGCGCTGAGCTCGAGGCCAAGGTCGACGACGGAATCATCGTTACGAGGTAGGAACTGTGGACATCGACGTTCATGAAATCGAGGACAGGATCAAGGGCCAGTTCAGCCTTGGTCATGCGACGCTGTTCTGGGAGGACGAGTCCGGCGAGTACGCCGAGACTGTCGCCTCTTTAGATTTGGACGGCGGCGCTATCCTCGACGCGACCGGTGCGGAACTTGCATGCAAGCGGACGATCCTTCGCGAGCGACCTGCCCATAATCTTGTTGTTTATCGTTCGGGTGCAAAGCCGCGTTTTCAGGATGACTTTCTATACGACATAAAGCTCGCTGCCACGCCCTTCACTTGCAAGATGGAAGGTATCTGGGCGAGCGAATGCGGCGTTCCTATGGCCCTTGCCGACGCACTCGCCGAACATGGGCGCTTCTTCAACTCAAAGGAGCGTCGCAAGGCCCTCGCAGCAAGCGTGCTAAGTAAGAGTGACGACCGTTCTCTTCGTTTGGCGATGCTCGCCGCGTGCGTAGGTTCGAGGGCGGAGATTCCTCGCGATGCCGTGCGTGATGTGGTGAAGAAGCTCCTCGCCGAGCTTGGGCGCGGGCAGGATAGGACGTTGCGAGTCATTTGCGAGTGCGGGCTTGTCATAACGCTTTGGTCCGAGATCTTTGAAGTAGTGGGATATGCCGCGCCCACGGGTGAAGACCCGACCCTCGAAGACCTTGCTCTCAAGATGCTCAAGGCGCGCTGTGCCGATCTCATTTGTGACAGTGCGCCGCTCAAGGCGGATGCCGCGCGAATACTCGCTGACCTTGCCGCTAGCAGACGCACCAGCGATTCATATGACTCACTGGCACGCGAATACTCCGACGCCGTCGTTTCATCGGTGGGCACTGACAAGCGTTCTATGGAGTCTGTCGGCACCAACGATGCTCTGGCAGTCTTCGATGACTGGATTATTACGGATATGCTTGGACGTGCTCTCGACGGCACACTGCACGCGGCTGATGCCCAAAACGAGCTAAACGTACGCCTGCATACTCACTGGTTTGAGGACTATGTCCACCAGTATGAGGCTCTGGCTGCTGCAGTCACGACGCTCGAGGGAATCGAGGCATATAAGACGGAATGCACCGCGGCGACAACCGAGAAGGATATCTTCGACGTGTACTGCGCCAATTGGTACCGCATCGACGAGGGATACCGTTGCTTTGTGAATGCCATGCGCAATACGACCGCCCAGTTTAGGAGGAGGGCCAACGAGCTTGTGTCCAAGGTCGATGACGCCTATGGCAAGTTTCTCGTTGACTTGACCGATCGCTGGCAACTGCATCTTATGGATTCGGGGGTCTATCCGCCCTCGACTATTCCCTCGCAGTCGGGATTCTTCTACGAGAAAGTCGAGAAAGAACTCCCGATGGCCGAGAAGGGCAAGCGTCTGGGCGTTATCGTTTCCGATGCGATGCGCTACGAGGTTGGTGCCGACCTTTCGACTTGTATCGCCGGCGGAGCCTTGTCTTCGGGACGTACCCTCGTGAGTGCGAGCTGCGAGGGAATGGCCTGCATGCTGCCGAGTTATACCCAGCTGGGTATGGCGGCACTACTTCCTGAAGGGACTATGGAGGTCGACTTGGCTACGGCAAACGTGTTGAAGGGTGGCGATGCTACCGATGGGCTCGCCAATCGTCAAAAGGTCGTAGAGGCAGCGATTCCCGGTGCCATGCTCATCCAGGCGTCAAAAGTCCTTGAAGAGGGTTTGCCCAATGTCGAGGGCGCTCCGCTCGTGATGGTCTACCATAACGCGATTGACAAGCGCGGTGACTCTCGCGACACCGAGGGCGAGGTCTTCGCAGCATGCGAAGATGCAATCACCCAGGTGATGAAGATTGCTGGTGAGCTTCTGCGCGCGGGATGCGGCAAGGTCCTCGTGACCGCCGATCACGGTTTTCTCTATCAAGATGGCCAAGTCGAAGAGTATAACTTTGCCGCGGCGGACGGTCTTACCGATCTTGCCCATGCTTCCGGTCACAATCTTAGCCACGGCAGAAGATATGCCATGGGCTTGACGCTGCCAAAGAGCGACGTTCTAATTGAATACTCTTCAGCGCAACTTTCGCTTGGTGGCGAGGGACGGTTCGCCTTCCCTCGGGGTATTACACGCTTGCGTTTGCGCGGCAGTGGCGCACGCTATGTCCACGGCGGTGTTTCTCCGCAAGAGAATGTCGTTCCGGTGGTAACCATAAAACGAGTCGACGCTCGTCAGACGGCGGAGTGCACGGGGGTTCAGGGTTTCCTTTGCGGAAGGCCCGCCATTACCGGCTCAACGGTGACCCTCGACGTATACCAAACGGAGCCGTGCTCCGAGAAGGTGAATCCGCTGACCGTGCGCGTCGGTCTCTACGACCCCGATGACGTGAGCCGCCTCCTTTGCGCAGAGGTGCAAACGCTCGAGCTCGCGAGCGTTTCACAGAGTTCTGAGGAGCGTAAGACCCGCGTCACGCTCCACGTGACCGACGACGTGGATGACTGCGTCGCCGCGGTGCTCAGGATAAGCGCGCGCGTGGGAAACACCAACCAGTTCGACGCCGAGTGGGAGCAGCGGCTCTCCGTGAACCGCGCGTTCGGCAACGACTTCGACTTCTAGGACGGCAGACATGGACTCCAACAAGATAAAGAATCTGGCCTTCGGCGCCCGCGACGCATTGCGCGCCGAGGTCGCCGCGAGGATCGACGCCGTCCTGGAGCCCGGCAGCCCCGAGCGGCTCGACCTGCCCGAGAAGGTCAGGAGGCTCGAGGCCGCCATCGACGACAAGGGCATGGACGCCGTCGTCGAGTCGACGGCGTACACTTGGTTCAACCGCCTGTGTGCGCTGCGCTTCATGGACGCGAAGGGCTACACGCCCGTCCCCGTGGTGACGCCGCGCCCGGGCGCGACCCAGCCCGCGATCCTCGCTGACGCCGCCCAGGGCGTCTTCGACCCCGACTTCGGCTTCTCGCGCCTGGTGCGCGACCGCGTGCAGAGCGTCCTCGCCGGTGGCAGCGGCTCCGGCGCGAACCGCACCGAGGCGGCCTACGGCGAGCTGCTGGTCGCGGTGTGCGACCACTACGCCGCAGCGATGCCCTACCTGTTCGGAGAGGCGGCGGCGTCGAGCCTCGTCATGCCGCAGGGCCTCCTCGCCGAGGGCTCGATCCTGCGCCGCATCGTCGAGGACATGGATGACGATGAGTGCGAGACCGTCGAGGTGCTGGGCTGGCTCTACCAGTTCTACGTGGCGGAACGCAAGGCGGAGTACAACGACAGCGACCGCAAGGCGACCGCGGACGACATCGCGCCCGCCACGCAGCTGTTCACGCCCGACTGGATCGTCAAATACCTCGTGGAGAACTCCCTCGGGCGCCTCTGGATGCTCAACAATCCGGGCTCGGCGCTCGCGAACAAGATGGACTACTACATAGCCCCCGAGGGCGAGACCGAGGACTTCATCAAGGTCTACTCGCCCGAGGAGCTGACGCTGTGCGACCCGGCATGCGGATCGGGCCATATCCTCGTGTACGCCTTCGACCTGCTCTTCGAGATCTACCAGGAGGAGGGCTACTTCCCGGAGGACATCCCGGCGCTCATCCTGCAGAGCAACCTCTTCGGCATGGAGATCGACGGCCGCGCCGCCGAGATCGCCAAGTTCGCGCTCGAGATGAAGGCGCGCGAGAAGGACCCCGATTTCTTCGAGAAGCATATCGATGCGAACGTTACGGTGCTCGAGTCCGTCGCGTTTGAGCCTGGCGCGCTCGCGGGCGCGGGCCCGATTGCGGGCGCGGCTGATCTTCTCGACGCATTCGAGCACATGACCGAGGTCGGCAGCCTCTACGTGCCCGCTCCCGGCGACATGGCGGCGGTGGACAACGCCATCGCGAGCTTCAGCGGGGACGACCTGCTGGGCGCCGGCGTGCTCAAGAAGCTCCGAACGATGAAGAACGTGCTCGAGGCGCTGTCACGCAGGGTTGACTGCGTGGTCGCTAATCCACCGTATTTGGGCAATAGTCACTTCAACGACTGCATGAGTGCTTGGATTAAAAGGGAATATCCGGAAGAGAAGAGCGATCTCTGTACTTGTTTCATTAAACGAGGGTTTAGCATAGCTAAGGCTAAGGGCTATTCGAGTATGGTGACGATGCATTCTTGGATGTTTTTAAGTAGTTATTTAACAGTCTAGGAAACGGGTGATGGATCCGGCCCCGACA
>NZ_QSTQ01000049.1:0-1548 GCF_003438275.1 Collinsella sp. OM07-12 | reverse complement strand
TGGTCGAAATGCATGATCTCGATCTTCTCGGTTTCCTTCATGGCTTTTCCTTTCTGTCCTGCACGCGAATCTATACATCGCGTTTCTTTTCGATACCAATTATAGACATACACCCAACGTGTTTTTAATACCACTTTGTAATTTGCGCCGATCCTCGGTGAACGGTCGATATTCTCGGGTGAGTGGTATTAAATTAAAATTAGATGTATATCTAGCATTTCTGCCGCCTCCCCTGTGCGACAAAGAACAGCGTTCCTACCAGCGCAATAATGGTCGATGCCCCAAACAGCACCGCCTGAACGCCCAAAGCCTCCGCCAAAAATGGAGCCGCCAGCAGCGGCAGCACGCCGGCGCTCATCAGGCCAAAACGCACAAAGCCGGTAATGCGCCCCAGGTATTTGATGTCGGCGCGCTCCTGAATCAAGATCATCTGCAGCGGTTCCAGGAATCCCCAGGCCAGACCGTTAATCGCCTGACCGATAATCGCAACCCCCAGCATATCGGTGCCCACGTACACCATGGACCCAATGCCCACGGCCATGAGCGCGCCGAGCAACAATCGCAGGTTGACATGGCGAGCAGAAAGCTTGGTCAGGATGAACGCACCCACCGAGGAAGTGAGGCCCACGACCGAGGACAGCCAGCCCAGCCAGACGATATCCACGTTGAGCACATCGCGGTAGAACAACGACTCAAGCGAATCGAACGCGCCGAACGCAAAGAAACCCAAAAAGCCCGAGATAAAGATGAGGCGCAAGTCGTGGTCGTGAAACGTAAGTCGCGCGCCCTCGGCCATGCCGCCCAGAATACCGCCCTTCGGCTTCTCCCCTTTTGCGGGAGCAACACACTCGTGACAGCCCAAGGAGAGCACGGCCGCCACACCCATCATGCCCGCCATGAGCAGATAGACCGATTGCGTGGCAAAACAGCTCACGATGGCACCGCCGAGCAGCGGGCCAGCGGTATAGGCGATATTGCTGTAGAACACCATGAGACCGTTCACGCGGGTACGGCCCTCGGTGGTCGACTCCAGGTATCCCGGAAACGCATGCGTGCAGGTGTTGATAAAGCCGCCCGCAAGTCCCAAGACGCACGCGGCAAACACAAGCCCGGGGACAGACAACGGCGCCAACCCCACGCCAAGCGATAGCACCGCCGTAATCACGCACGTCACAAATGACGTCCGGCGCGGTCCAAAGCGGTCGATGACCGAGCCCGACACCATATTGCCCACCGACGTCATAAGATTGCGCGCGAGCGTAATGGCGGCAACCAAAAAGGCCGTGCCGGCCAGATCATACGTGGCCGCACCGATAAGCCCCAAAAAGTAGACCGCGTTGTTGGCGCACCACTGCAGGGACTCAATAAGAATCAGCCTGACCTCTGCCGGTGTCAGGCGCATTGCTTCGCGATCCTTCGCGAACATACGAACTCCTTCTATACAAAAAGGGATGGAGGGCATAGGCCCGCTCCATCCCCTTACCAGGTTGCAATGACAGTCTATGCAGCCGGGCCCTTACGCCAGCACGCCGAAGAACGCGCCGACGA
>NZ_QSTQ01000048.1:0-1714 GCF_003438275.1 Collinsella sp. OM07-12 | reverse complement strand
TTGCGACAATTCCATCATCAGGAGAGATGGAGGTTGCAATGGAAGACGTGCTCACCCAGCTGACGAGGCAGTTCCTCCCGCAGATGACGGCTGCCGAGAAGAGCAGGGTCCTGAGATCGCTCAAGGCGCTGATAGACGCGGAGCTTTTCGAACTCGCGGCAAGCGAGGGGGCGGAAGACGATCCCGACAGAGCCTGCCCCTGGTGCGGCTCCCCGCATTACGTGAAGAGGGGGCGAGACGGGCGCGGCCGTCAGCGGTTCCTCTGCCGAGGGTGCGCCAGGACCTTCACCGACGCCACCATGCGCATCTTCTCCACCACCAAGCTCGACAGGTCGGCCTGGATGAGGTTCGCGGAGTGCCACGTGGACATGCTCCCGCTGCGCGAGTCGGCGGAAAAGTGCGGCGTGTGCCTCAAGACGGCGTTCTTCATGCGCCACAGGCTGCTCGAGGCCATGGCCAAGCGCATGCCCGCCTTCCGCGTGGAGGCCGGCGGCGGGGCCGAGCTCGACGAGTGCTTCTTCAGGGAGAGCTTCAAGGGAAACCGCTCTAGGTCGGAGTCCGGCATGCCCAGGAAGCCCCGCACAAGGTCGCAGGGAACCGACGGGCACGAGAAGATATGCGTGCTCACCGGCATCAACGACGCCGGCGACATCTTCTACGAGATCGCGGGGAGGGGCGGCCTCGACGAGGCGGCAGCCAGGGAGCTGCTCGCCGACAAGCTCGCGGTCGGCGCGATAATCTCGACGGACCGTGCGCACGTGTACCGCCGCGTCCTGCCCGCCCTCGGCGTCGGCGCGCACATCGCCAGCAAGAGGGAGGAGCACGCCATCAACAGGGTGAACAGCCTCCACTCCCAGATGAGGCACTTCATCGGCAGGTTCCGGGGTGTCTCCACGAGACGCCTCGAGAACTACCTCGCCTGGTTCAAGTGGACATGGTGCTTCAAGGTCCGCAGGAGCGCGGACGAGCTCGCCGAGCTCATAGTGAGGCAGGCAGCCCGCGGCACGTACGAGAAGACCTGGCGCCAGTACAAGGTGACCCCCTATCCGTTCTACGAGTACTGGATCAAGCAGGCGAAATGGGACTCGCGTGCGCGGAGGGCCATATACGGCGTGGCGTGATGTCCAGGGCGGTCTGGCGCAGCGCATCTGTGGCAAGCGCTGAAGTCGTGACCCGATGCAAAAAGCAACAGCTAGCGATATTCTTCGGGAACGTCGAAACCGTACTCACGGCATAGGAGCATGACATCGTGGGCGTCGTGCTCGTCATGCTGATAGCCCAAGTGAAACAACAGCTGGCTTTCGGGGTCGATGCACGACACCTCCACCTCGCCGATGCGCCCCCTCCCCGAAAAGACCTCCCCGGGAAAACGATCTCCCTGATACAGAATATCGCCATTCTCGGCGAAATCGAAGCAATGCAGGTCGACGATGCGCCCCGCCTCGTCTTGCCACACCGTGTGATCTTCGGTGGTGAAAGATGCAGCCACCTCGGAAAACCCCTCATCAGCAATTAGATCCACGAACCTTTGGTAATCCCCGCGCTGAACGAACAGGTCGATGTCGTTATGAGCCCTGGTCTCACGCCCGACAAGCGCATCGACGCCCCAGCCGCCATCAAGGTATACGCCAATGCCCGCACCTGCGGAAAGGCCGATTATCCAACACGCATCATCCTTGGTGACCATAGGAGCTCCTTCGCTTTCGCCTGCTAT
>NZ_QSTQ01000047.1:0-1811 GCF_003438275.1 Collinsella sp. OM07-12 | reverse complement strand
TCGTCGGCGCGTTCTTCGGCGTGCTGGCGTAAGGGCCCGGCCTATTATCTGCCCCCAAGGGAAACGGCGACCCGTTGTGGTCGCCGTTTTTTATTACCGAAAGCTAGTTGGAGGTGCTTCGTGATTCGATCTGACAATCCACCCGATAATGGCGTGAGCGGGGCGATGTATCTATTTGGCACGGCGCTCTTGTGGAGTTTTATCGGCATCCTCGTTCGCGCCAATTCGCAGTCAGCTCTTTTGATCGGTGCCGTTACGGCAATATTTATGGCGCTCTTTATCCTGCTCGTCGGCAGGCCCGTCCTCCGCGTCAGTCGTCTTATTGTCCTTGTGGCCGTCTGCAACTTCGTGACGGGCACCACGTTTAACTTTGCCAACCAGCTCACGACGGTCGGCAACGCGATCGTCCTGCAGTACACCTCGATGATTTTCGTTATCGTGTATCAATCGCTCGCAACCCGCACGTTGCCCTCGCCTGCAAAGATTGCTTCCGTGGTGGTTGCTTTTACGGGTATGGGACTTTTCTTTTTAGGTGATTTGAGCGCCGAGGGCATGCTCGGCAACCTGCTTGCCGTCATTTCGGGCGCCACCTTTGGGCTGTGTTTCTTTTTAAACTCTCGCCCCGATGCGTCGCCCATGGTGTCCTCGCTCATCTCCTGCGGCATCTCGATACTTCCGATCGTCTATTTTGCCGGCGACCTAGGCTCTGTGAAACCCTTTGAGTGGGGGCTTATGCTGGTGCATGGCCTTTTTTGCAGCGGCCTTGCGAGTGTGCTGTATGCCAAGGGGATTGCGCGCACCAACGCGTTTGCGGCCAACTTGGTTTGCATGAGTGAGGTCGTGCTCGCTCCCTGCTGGTCGGCGCTCCTCTTTGGCGAGGTCTTTAGCTGGAACGAGTTCTTGGGCGCGGCGATGATCGTTTTGGTGATTGTGGCCAACTTGGCATCCGATGCTTTTGGCGACGGCTTTCTGGTGGCGCTTGTCCGCCATCGAAACAAAGAGCGCGCCTGACGGGATACGTCTGCCGTTTACGGTAAAAAACACTCCGCTGAGCGAGTGGTATTAAATAGTAAGAACCTGCATACCTATAATTGGTATCAAATCATTTGTGCCTGGCATGGGTGTTAGCAGCACACCAGGTACGCTTCGAGCCGTGGAATCGAACTCCCGGAATTGATATCAACAACGCGCGCGACGGGAGTGACGACGGTTCGAGATTCCTTATTGGGAGGAATTATGCTTGTCCAAGCAATCCTCGTCGGCTTAGTCGGAGCGTTTGGATGCCTCGACTACCAGCTCGGCACCCTCTACGCGTTCCGCCCCATCGTCCTGTGCCCGCTCGTGGGCCTGGTGCTGGGGGACCTGCAGACTGGCCTTGCCGTTGGCGCCAGCCTGGAGTTGCTGTTCATGGGCTCGATCTCCATCGGCGCCTACGTGCCGCCTAACGAAACCGTCGGCGGCGTGCTCGCCTGCGCGTTTGCCATTCAGCTCGGTCAGGGTACCGAGACGGCCATCGCGCTCGCCATGCCCATCGCCGTCCTTGCACTGACGATCGGCAACATTACCAATGCCTTGTTCCCTGTGTTTGTCGATATGGCAGACAAGTTCGCCCTCAAGGGAAACCTCAAAGGCATCTACGCCGTTCATTGGGGAATTGGAATCTGGGGCTGCGTCGAGTACTTCCTGCTGTGCGGCGGCGCCTTCTATTTGGGTTCCGACGCCATCCAGGGCCTGCTCGACTTCATCCCGCCCTTCATCATCGACGGTTGCGGCGTTGCCGCCAACATCCTGCCTGCCATGGGCTTCGCCAT
>NZ_QSTQ01000046.1:0-1894 GCF_003438275.1 Collinsella sp. OM07-12 | reverse complement strand
GCGCTGCATGAGCATGCCCTTCTGGCGCGAGGACCTCTAAGGTTTTCAAAGACCCGTACAGGTCTTAATACAAACATCTAGCTGTCATTAGATGTCTTCCAATGGGACGGTGCGGTTCTTTCGCACCGTCCCATTCATGTTTATTGACGCTAAATTAAGATCAGATAAGGTGGCCATGGATATCAAGACAATTGGCGTTGAGGAATGGCTCAACGTTTGGGAGAAGAGTGCTACATGGGATATCGCTCAGTCGACGATTTCGTCGCTGACCATGGGTGAGCTTCGCGCACTTGACGAGCAGGACGGTGCTACGTTCTACGAGCGCCTGGATCGCGAGAAGATGAATTACGGCTGGATCGAGGGTTCGCCGGAGTTTAAGGCCGAAGTCGCCAAGCTGTATCGTCGCGAGGTCAATCCCGATCACATTTTGCAGACTAATGGCTGTACGGGTGCTAACCTCAATGCCATCATGGCTGTTGTCGAGCCCGGCGATCACGTGATTGCCGAGTGGCCTACCTATGCGCCGCTCTATGAGATTCCGCGTACGCTCGGTGCCGAGGTCGAGTATTGGGAGCTTCGCGAGGAGCTTGGCTGGAAGCCCGATATCGAGGAGCTCAAGCGCCTGGCGCGTCCTAATACCAAGCTCATCTGCATCAACAACGCATCGAACCCCATCGGAACGGTGCTCGATGCCGATACGCTCGGCCAGATTGCCGAGATCGCCCGCTCGGTTGGCGCCTACGTGCTGTGCGACGAGGTGTATCTGCCGCTCGAGAACACCGAGTCCTTTATATCGATGGCCGACGTGTACGAGAGGGCCATTGTCACCAACTCGGTGTCCAAGACCTATTCGACGCCTGCGGCTCGCGTGGGCTGGGTCGTGGCCGACGAAGAGGTCTCCAACCGCATCCGCACCTATCGTGACTACACCATGATCTGCGGCGGCGTGTTCAACGACGCCCTGGCGACCTACGTGCTCGAGCACAAGGATAAGATCCTTGAGCGCAACCGTAAGATCGTGTTTGGCAACCGTGATATCGCTCAGGCATGGATCGATACACAGAGCCGCGTCTCTTGGACGGCGCCGCAGGGCGTATCCACCTCGTTTATCCAGCTGGATATTCCCGAGGACGATGAGGAGTTCTGCAAGCGCCTGTTGGCCGAGAGGGGAGTGCTGCTGGTTCCCGGCAGCCGCTTTGAGCTTCCCTGCGGCGCGCGTCTGGGCTACTGCGCGAGTGAAGACGTTCTTCGCGAGGGCCTGAGGCTTCTGGGCGAGGCGCTGGCCGAGTTCGATCGGTAGCCCCTTGAGGATTTCGAGGGCCTAAACCTTACTGGGCCCTCGATGTACCGAATGCAGACCCGCTCCCTTTGGGGCGGGTCTGTTTGTCTTTACCGCCGAAAAAGTCAAGTTGTTACAAATAGAGACGCAAAACAGGCGGGGTATCCGAGGGGCCGTATACTGAGCTTCCGGTGAACGGTATCCAACGTCTGGTAAACGGTAGCCTGGTTGCTAAAAATGAATAGGACGAACTTTTTTCTGAATAAAAATCAAAATGGTTGAGACATAGCAAGAATTACGAATTCTATTCATACATTTGCGTGAAATATGCAAATTGAGGGTGGTTTAAGAAAGATTAGTTCCAATTGATTTTCCGGTTAAAAAAGCGTTTAAGCACGTAAATAAACTTTATTAAATCAAAGTTTGCCATGCGTGAAGTATATGTGTATGCCGTTCACCCCCTATAAAAAACCGTTCGGGGGCAAGGTGGAAGTATGGGCTGATTTTGGATATAAATATGTCGTCAGCAATAACGCCTCACACGGAGGGGCGCTAACGAATCGGCCCTGACAGGGGCCCGAAAGAAAGGTAGGAGGCCATGACGAAAGGTCTGCA
>NZ_QSTQ01000045.1:0-1902 GCF_003438275.1 Collinsella sp. OM07-12 | reverse complement strand
ATGGCGAAGCCCATGGCAGGCAGGATGTTGGCGGCAACGCCAAAGCCAGCAAGGACAAAGTCGGGGATAAAGTCGAGCACGCCCTGGATAGCGTCAGCACCCAGATAGAACGACACCGAGCACAACAGGAACGCCATGATGATACCGGTGGAACCGATCAGGAAGTGCATCGCATAGACGCCCTTAAGGTTGCCCTGGGCAGAGAAAACATCGGCGCGGTCAACCAAAATCGGCAGGGCGGCGTTGAGGATGTTCTTGATGGCAAGGCACAGCGTGGCGATGGGCATAGCGAGCGCGATGGCTGCCTCGGTGCTCTGGCCCAGCTGGATAGCGAAGGCACAGGCGAGCACGCCGCCGATCGTCTCATCAGGCGGCACGTAGGCGCCGATGGAGATCGAGCCCATGAACAGCAGCTCCAGGCTCGCACCGATTGCGAGACCGGACTGCAGGTCCCCCAGCACCAGGCCCACGAGCGGGCACAGGACGATGGGGCGGAACGCGTAGAGCGTACCGAGCTGGCAGTCGAACTTACCAAATGCGGCGATAAGTCCGATGAGGATTGCTTGGGTAAGCATACATCCCCCTTTCCATATAGGACACTACGAAGAACCCGAAGGCTCTTCGAAATTGAACGCCTAGAGCACGCTGGCGCAGTCAACCTTGGGGTCATCGGCCAGGGGTCGAATCTCGACCTCAACGCCACGATCTAGCATCTCGCGCACATCGGCTTCCTCAGCCGCGGTCAGGAAGATCTGACGAGAGACCTGACGGGCATCGGGACGCTTCTCGTCCTTGGGCTTGGTGTTACCCAGGTTGACCGACTTGATCTGCGGGCAGCCCTCAACAAGCTGCTTTGCCTCAGCGATAGTGGCGACGCAGATGATCATCTTGTATTTGTCAGTCACGCCCGAGTTAATGGCCTCGATGGCATTCGCCATATCTTTGATGACGAGCTTGCAGCCGGCAGGCTTGCCCATCTTGAGCGTCGTCTTCCACACCGGGTCGTTGGCGACCTTATCGCCCACGCAGAAGATGCAGTTGGAGCCAAGGCCCTGGACCCAAGAAACCGCGACCTGGCCATGAAGCAGGCGATGGTCAACGCGAAGTAGCTGAATCATAATGTGACCCCCCAAAGGTTTTGTGCCGTCTTACGGCGTGTCAGTAGGTGCTGCGGATTAGAACTCTTCTTCCTCGTCGTCATCGACCAACAGGTCGTTGACAAACTTCACGCGCGTATCGTCCGCAGCGACGATGGCGCGAATCGTCTCTTCAACCGGCGCCGACTCGTCAGAGAACAGCAGCTGAATGAGCAGAGGAAGGTTCATGTTGGTAACGAGGTACGTGCGGGGACGCGTCTGGACGATCTTGGTGAACTCGTTGTTGACGCTGCCGCCAAAGAGGTCGGTGCACACGACGACATCATCGTCGGCAGCCATGCCTGCCAGCAGTTTTTGGGCCTCCTCGGCCACGTCCATACGGTCATCGACGAACATCGAAAGATCGTGGACGTTGTCGCGAGCGCCCGAGAGCAGCTCGACGCTCTCCTTGATGCCGGTAGCGAAGTGCGCATGGCTGGCGATGATGTACTGTCTCATTCTGTGTTCCTCTCAATAGCCCGGCGCGTTCCCGCACCCGTTTTCTTTAGTAGTCGAACTGGTGATAGTAGCGACGATACTTGAGGTTGTGCTTGGTGACCGTCTCGTAGTAGCGAGCCAGGCGGTCGGTAACGAGCACCGTCAGAATCCACGGGGACACGATGACGCGGAACTCGTCGTCGAGGCCGGGGATCGCGAACTCGGCGGTGTCGATGATGTTGATGTCGGTGTCGCCGGTCACGCCGCGGGTCAGGAACGCGCGGGCTCGCTCGTCGAGCTTGCGGTTCTCGTCCTCACCCATGAACAG
>NZ_QSTQ01000044.1:0-2058 GCF_003438275.1 Collinsella sp. OM07-12 | reverse complement strand
GGGCCCCGGGGGCGGGAATCTGGGCGTACACATTTCCTACACAGTTTGGGATTCTCAGCTGTATTTACCAGTAATATAGAGGGGACCTCGTTTCCGAGATCCCCTCCTCCGTCTATCTATAGAAATAGGCTTTCAAAGCCTTAGGCCAATAGTTTGCGACCGGACTCCTCAATCGCGTCAAGTGCTGCATCAGCCTCGGCGGCATCCGCGCCCTTTGCGAAGATGTACAGCTTAATCTTGGGCTCGGTGCCGGAAGGACGAACAATACCCTTGTTACCACCCTCAAGATCGAACTCAATGACGTTAGCCTTCGGCAGGCCGTTCACGCAGGTATTGTAATCCACGACGGCCTCAATCTTGGAACCGGCGAGCTCCACGGGCGGGTTCTCGCGCAGACCAGCCATGATGCCGGCCATCTTTACCGCACCCTCAGCGCCCGGATAGCTCAGCGAAATCGTCTTGTTGTGATAGTAGCCATACTTCTCGTACAGATCGTGCATCGCATCGGCGAGGTTCTTGCCCTGGAGCTTGTAATACTGCGCCATCTGGCAAATCAGAAGCGAAGTGCTCACGGCGTCCTTGTCGCGCACGTGGTCGCCGGCCAGATAGCCGTAGCTCTCCTCAAAACCGAAGATAAAGCGATCGACCTCGCCAGCATCGGAAAGAGAAGTAATGATGTCGCCGATGTACTTGAAGCCCGTCAGGCAGCGGCGGAGCTCAAAACCGTACTCGTCGGCCAAAGCGTCAACCATGGCGGAAGAAACGATAGTAGTAACGGCAACCTTATTAGTGAGGTCCTCACCGCGGGCAGCACGGGTCTTGCAGATATAGTCGAGCAGCAGAACGCCCATCTCATTGCCGGTCAGCAGCAGATAGTCATCGCCATTCTTAACGGCAACGCCAACACGGTCGGCGTCAGGATCGGTTGCAAGCAGCAGATCGGGGTGAACCTGCTCGCACAGGTCGATGCCCTTCTGCATGGCCTGACGGATCTCGGGGTTAGGATACGGGCAGGTCGGGAAATCGCCGTTAGGCTCCTTCTGCTCGGGAACAACCGTGACATCGGTGATGCCAGCACGCTCGAGCACCGTCGTGACGGGAATGAGGCCGGTACCATTCAACGGCGTATAGACAAGCTTGAGCGGTGCGCCGGCAATCTCCTCGGCAGAAAGATTCGTAACGCCGCGCGCGAGTACGGCGTCGTAATAACGCTCGAGGCACGAATCATCGATCCATTTGACCAGACCCTGCTCAAGAGCCTCATCGAAGTCCATGGACTTCACTCCGGTGAACGTATCAGTCTCGGCGATGGCCTTAGAAATTGCATCGGCGGCCTCGCTGGTTATCTGGCAGCCGTCGGGGCCATAGGCCTTATAGCCGTTATACGGCGCCGGGTTATGACTAGCGGTCATGCAAATGCCACCGGAACACTTAAGATCACGAACAGCCCAGGAAAGCGTCGGCACAGGAGAAATCTTGGGATACACAAGGGCAGTCACACCGTTTGCTGCAAGAATGGCAGCCGTCGTCTTAACGAACAGCTCACCTTTATTGCGGCTATCGCGAGCGATGGCGACCGTCGGATGCTCGAAGGTCGCATTGAGGTAGTCAGCGAATCCCTGGGTCGCACGACCGACCGTATAGATATTCATACGGTTAGTGCCTGCACCGATAGTGCCGCGAAGACCAGCAGTGCCGAAGGCGAGATCCTGGAAGAAAGCGTCGGTGATGGCGTCCTCATCACCCTGCTCCTTCATCGTGTTGAGCTCAGCGAGGAGCTCCTCATCCTTGACATTGGCAATCCAAGTATCAAGCAGCTCATGAACATCTGCCATGTGAGTCCTTCCGTCACAATCAATAAAACGACCCGTGTGAAACAGGACAAGCGCGTCAGTGCGCTAAAGCAAATATTAGTCCATTGAGAACAGAGAACCGACCACAGAACGGTGAACGTCTATATTAAGCGGTGGATGATTAAATTGATTTAATTGCATAAGGAATGTTGCCCATTAACGCAAAAAAGGGGGAGGCCGCGAGGCCTCCCCCTTCTTCAATCTC
>NZ_QSTQ01000043.1:1591-2155 GCF_003438275.1 Collinsella sp. OM07-12 | reverse complement strand
CCGGGTACTTAGATGTTTCAGTTCCCCGGGTTGTCCTCCCCGCCCCTATGCGTTCGGGGTGGGGATATGCACACTGCTGTGCATGGGTTCGCCCATTCGGAGACCCCCGGGTCGAAGGATGTGTGCTCCTCGCCGGGGATTATCGCAGCTTGCCGCGTCCTTCATCGGCTCCCTGTGCCAAGGCATCCGCCGTGCGCCCGTGGTATCTTGCGGGACCGCTCCGGGCCCGCGGGATATCCACGTGTCGCTAAAGTTAATTAATCGATATCATGAATAGCGCTCGTATGTCGCAATTCGGGTATCTCATACCGCGGCACAGTCTTGACTGTGCTCGCGATCAGATGCTCCTCACTCATAAATAAGTGAATTCTTCTTGTTTGGATCGGATGAATGATTGCTATCATTCTTTGATTTAATCGCAGAAAAGAATCGAGTCTGGAAGATTCGGATCTTCCATCTCTCTCCTATCGCTATGCGGCTCTCAAGGTACGCGGGTGCGACCCCGGGGACCGGGTGCTGCGGGGACTTCATCGCGGGCGACATCCACCGGACGGGCTCCTGCCC
>NZ_QSTQ01000043.1:0-1581 GCF_003438275.1 Collinsella sp. OM07-12 | reverse complement strand
GACATCTACCGGACGGGCTCCTGCCCTCTATTCGAGTTAAAGTTTGTCTCTCTAAGAATGTGTCTCCCTAGAAAGGAGGTGATCCAGCCGCACCTTCCGGTACGGCTACCTTGTTACGACTTCACCCCCCTCACCCTCCACACCTTCGGCGCCTCCCCCCTAGACGGTTGGGCCGGCGACTTCGGGTGCAGACGACTCGGGTGGTGTGACGGGCGGTGTGTACAAGGCCCGGGAACGCATTCACCGCGGCATGCTGATCCGCGATTACTAGCAACTCCGACTTCATGGGGGCGGGTTGCAGCCCCCAATCCGAACTGGGGCCGGCTTTCCGGGATCCGCTCCCCCTCGCGGGGTGGCATCCCTCTGTACCGGCCATTGTAGCACGTGTGCAGCCCAGGGCATAAGGGGCATGATGACTTGACGTCGTCCCCGCCCTCCTCCGCCTTGACGGCGGCGGTCCCGCGTGGGTTCCCGGCATCACCCGATGGCAACACGCGGCGGGGGTTGCGCTCGTTGCGGGACTTAACCCAACATCTCACGACACGAGCTGACGACAGCCATGCACCACCTGTATGGGCTCCTCTCGGCCACGGGGTCTCCCCCGCTTCACCCATATGTCAAGCCCTGGTAAGGTTCTTCGCGTTGCTTCGAATTAAGCCACATGCTCCGCTGCTTGTGCGGGCCCCCGTCAATTCCTTTGAGTTTTAGCCTTGCGGCCGTACTCCCCAGGCGGGACGCTTAATGCGTTGGCTGCGGCACGGGGGGATCGCCCCCCCACACCTAGCGTCCATCGTTTACGGCTGGGACTACCAGGGTATCTAATCCTGTTCGCTCCCCCAGCTTTCGCGCCTCAGCGTCGGTCTCGGCCCAGAGGGCCGCCTTCGCCACCGGTGTTCCACCCGATATCTGCGCATTCCACCGCTACACCGGGTGTTCCACCCTCCCCTACCGGACCCAAGCCGCGGAGGTTCCGGGGGCTTCGGGGGGTTGAGCCCCCCGCTTCGACCCCCGGCCTGCCGGGCCGCCTACGCGCGCTTTACGCCCAATGAATCCGGATAACGCTCGCCCCCTACGTATTACCGCGGCTGCTGGCACGTAGTTAGCCGGGGCTTCTTCTGCAGGTACAGTCTCTTCTCTTCCCTGCTGAAAGCGGTTTACGACCCGAAGGCCTCCGTCCCGCACGCGGCGTCGCTGCGTCAGGGTTCCCCCCATTGCGCAAGATTCCCCACTGCTGCCTCCCGTAGGAGTCTGGGCCGTGTCTCAGTCCCAATCTGGCCGGTCGGTCTCTCAACCCGGCTACCCGTTGTCGGCACGGTGGGCCGTCACCCCGCCGTCTACCTGATGGGCCGCGGAGCCATCCCCTCCCGTCGGGGCTTTAGCCGGGGTGCCATGCGGCACCCCGGGGTATCCGGTATTACCCGTCCTTTCGGGCGGCTATCCCGGGGGAGGGGGCAGGTTCTCCACGTGTTACTCAGCCGTTCGCCACTCGCTTCTGCCCGAGGGCAGGTGCCGTTCGACTTGCATGTGTTAGGCGCGCCGCCAGCGTTCATCCTGAGCCAGGATCGAACTCTCCGTCCAAAA
>NZ_QSTQ01000042.1:2672-3125 GCF_003438275.1 Collinsella sp. OM07-12 | reverse complement strand
GGGGAGGACAACCCGGGGAACTGAAACATCTAAGTACCCGGAGGAGAGGAAATCAATCTCGAGACTCCCCGAGTAGCGGCGAGCGAAAGGGGACCGATGGCCAAACCGTCGAGCGGGGATACCCGGCAGGGGTTCCGCCGGCGGGGTTGCAGGGCCGCGCATCCGGGGGCTGCCGCCCCCGGGCGCAGGTCCGGCTGGGGAGCGGAACGGCATGGGAGGGCCGGCCGCAGCGGGTGACAGCCCCGTACGCGAACCCAGACCGGACGGCGCGACGCGGTCCCTGAGTAGGGCCGGGCACGTGAAACCCGGTCCGAACCTGGGTGGACCACCATCCAAGCCTGAGTACTACCCTGTGACCGATAGCGCACCAGTACCGTGAGGGAAAGGTGAAAAGCACCCCGGGAGGGGAGTGAAACAGTACCTGAAACCGTGCGCCCACGAGCAGTCGGAGCA
>NZ_QSTQ01000042.1:0-2662 GCF_003438275.1 Collinsella sp. OM07-12 | reverse complement strand
ACCGTGCGCCCACGAGCAGTCGGAGCACCCTTCGGGGTGTGACGGCGTGCCTTTTGTAGAATGAGCCAGCGAGTCGCTGGCGCGGGGCGAGGTTAACCGGAAGGGAGCCGTAGCGAAAGCGAGCCTTAACAGGGCGACTTGAGTCCCGCGCCGCGGACGCGAAGCCGGGTGAGCTATCCGTGGGCAGGCTGAAGCGGGGGTAAGACCCCGTGGAGGGCCGAACGCACGTCGGTTGAAAACGGCGGCGATGACCTGCGGATAGGGGTGAAAGGCCAATCAAACCCGGAGATATCTCGTTCTCCCCGAAATAGCTTTAGGGCTAGCGTCGCGCGTTCACCGCCGGAGGTAGAGCACCGGATGGACGAGGGGGCTTCGCCGCCTACCGAATCCAACCGAACTCCGAATGCCGGCGGCCCAGAGCGCGGCAGTCAGAGCATGTGGGCTAAGCTGTGTGCTCGAGAGGGAAACAGCCCGGACCGCCCGCTAAGGTCCCCAAGTTCCAGCCGAGTGGCAAAGGATGTGCGTCCGCCCAGACAACCAGGATGTTGGCTTAGAAGCAGCCATTCATTCAAAGAGTGCGTAACAGCTCACTGGTCGAGTGGACATGCGCCGACAATACACGGGGCTAAGCTGGACACCGAAGCGGCGGGATTTTAATTCATTAGAATCGGTAGGGGAGCTTCCCATGGGCGGGGAAGCCGCCGGGCGACCGGCGGTGGAGCGCATGGGAGTGAGAATGCTGGCATGAGTAGCGAGAGACGAGAGAGTAACTCGTCCGCCGTGAACCCGAGGTTTCCTGGGCAAGGCTAATCCTCCCAGGGTCAGTCGGGGGCTAAGGCGAGGCCGGCAGGCGTAGCCGACGCGCAGCAGGCAGACATTCCTGCACCGCGCACGCGGCGCTACGACCGACGGGGCGACGGATGGGGGTGGCTCGGCGGGGTTCTGGACGTCCCCGTGATGGAGCGCGGCCCGCGGACCAGGGAAATCCGGTCCGCACGAGGGCGAGGCTCCGGACGAAGCACTTAAGCGAAGCGAGTGAGCCCGAGGTCCCTAGAAAAACCCCTAGGCAGGCGCGTGCGCGCCCGTACCGCAAACCGACACAGGTGGGTGGGTAGAACATACCGAGGCGATCGGGTCAACCATGGTCAAGGAACTCGGCACAATGGCCCCGTAACTTCGGGAGAAGGGGTGCCCGCGCGTACGTGAACCGGCTTGCCCGGGGAGCGGAGGCGGGCCGCAGTGGAGAGGCCCAAGCGACTGTTTACCAAAAACACAGGACTCTGCAGAAGCCGCAAGGCGACGTATAGGGTCTGACGCCTGCCCGGTGCCGGAAGGTCACGCGGAGGAGTTAGCGCACCGCGCGAAGCCCCGAAGCCAAGCCCCGGTAAACGGCGGCCGTAACTATAACGGTCCTAAGGTAGCGAAATTCCTTGTCGGGTAAGTTCCGACCTGCACGAAAGGCGCAACGACTTGGGCGCTGTCTCGACCATGGACCCGGTGAAATTGCACTGGTCGTGAAGATGCGACTTACCCGCGGAAGGACGGAAAGACCCCGTGAACCTTCACTGCAGCTTGGCATTGGCCGCTGGTCCCGCGTGTAGAGGATAGGCAGGAGGCATCGATCCGGAGGCGCCAGCCCCCGGGGAGCCGCCCTTGGAATACTGCCCTCGCGCGACCGGCGTCCTAACCCGAGGCCGTCACCCGGCTCGGGGACCGTGCCAGGCGGGCAGTTTGACTGGGGCGGTCGCCTCCTAAAGGGTAACGGAGGCGCGCGAAGGTCCGCTCGGGACGGTCGGCAACCGTCCTTTTGAATGCAAGAGTACAAGCGGGCTTGACTGCGAGGCCCACGAGCCGAGCAGGTGCGAAAGCAGGCTCTAGTGATCCGGCGGCCCCGAGTGGGTGGGCCGTCGCTCAACGGATAAAAGGTACTCCGGGGATAACAGGCTGATCTTGCCCAAGAGTCCACATCGACGGCAAGGTTTGGCACCTCGATGTCGGCTCATCGCATCCTGGGGCTGGAGCAGGTCCCAAGGGTACGGCTGTTCGCCGTTTAAAGCGGTACGCGAGCTGGGTTCAGAACGTCGTGAGACAGTTCGGTCCCTATCCTCCGTGGGCGCAGGAGAATCGATGGAGGCTGCCCCCAGTACGAGAGGACCGGGGTGGACGCACCTCCGGTGAACCGGTTGTCGACCAACGGCACGGCCGGGTAGCCGCGTGCGGCGCGGATAACCGCTGAAGGCATCTAAGCGGGAAGCCGTTCCAGGGATTAGTTCTCCTTCCGGTAAGGGCCCAGGTAGACTACCTGGTCGATAGACGGCAGGTGCAAGGGCGGCGACGCCCTCAGCCGAGCCGCACTAATCGCCCGAGCTCTTCCGGAACCGCACCTCGCGGCCCGCGGGACTGAGCGCTCATGCGCGGTCCGGGCACGAGGATGCCCCCGAGTCGACTCCTCCTATGCGCCATGCGGCCCTCAGGGCACGCCAGACGACCCAGGACACCGTGAACGGTGGGCGCCGCCCACCGGTCAGCGGCCAGAGCATGGGGGGCACGCCCGGTCCCGTTCCGAACCCGGAAGCTAAGCCCCATCGCGCCGAGAGTACTGCGGGGCCAGCCCGTGGGAGGCCAGGGCGCCGCTGACCGGTGGACGGCACCGAGCCGTCAG
>NZ_QSTQ01000041.1:0-3575 GCF_003438275.1 Collinsella sp. OM07-12 | reverse complement strand
TGGTCGAAATGCATGATCTCGATCTTCTCGGTTTCCTTCATTTGTCTCTCCTTTCTGGGGTTGTTTCCACATCCCCCATGTCAACGGGCATCAAAACCCGCTTATATTCCGTAACACTCAGCCGCTTTGGCCTTAAGCGCATTGACTGACTCTTCGTAGCCCTCTGCCTTGACCTCCATTTGCTTGGAGACGGCATCGAGATACGGGTGAACGTCCCATGACTTCAGACGCTCGGCGATTATTGCCGCAATCGTCTGGAAGAACACGAGATTGGGAATTGCGCTGAGCAGCGGAGCCACCTGAGGCACCACAACCTCGTGAGCCCCACCCTTGGGATGGGCCGTGAGCAGCACCGTTTTTGTCGTAACGTTCGATAGCGCATCGGCGATATTCGCAAGACGCTCCGACCCCTGCGGATCGTCGACGATAAACACCAGGTAGCCTGGGGTTATCTGCATCTCGGGACCGTGGACGAACTCCTCGCCCTCGTGATGCATGGCAGGAATCTTGATGGTCTCGCTTAGCTTGAGGGCCGCTTCTTCGGCAACGCCATAGTTGGGGCCGTTGCCGACGACCATCGCGGGCATGTGCTCAGAAAGCTCGAGCATGTGGTCTTGGACATATGCCTCGGCGATCTTGCACATCACGGCATTGGCCTGGATAGCCTCGCACAGGTCGTCAAGACGCTGGGCAACGCCCTTGGCGCCAATCGTTCCGCGCGCCTGACCACAGTAAATACCAAAGAGCACCAGGTACTCAACGAGAACCTCGACGCCCAGAGTCACAAAGTCCACCGACTCGACACCCACACCGTAGTCAAGAACGATGTCAGCGTGTTCCTTGATGGGTGCCTCGACGTTTGCCGTGAGCGCAACTGCAGCCATATCGTGCGCGCGCATGTAATCAAGAGCCGCGATCGTATTGGTCGAATAGCCGCTCTGCGAAACGGCAATGTTGAGCGCATGCTGCGGATAGGTGTGTTCAAAATCGACGAAGGCCTCGGGCGTCACAACGGACACCTGCATTTGCAGGGCATCTTGCAGGTAATCGCGGGCGCAATCGGCGGCATGGCGCGACGAACCCGAAGCAACGATGCGCAGCGCGTCAAAAGAACCGGACTGGAAAATATCAACAAGCTGCGCTACCAGCTCAGACGAACGCTCGAGATTCTCTCCCATACGCACATGGGCAAGCTGAACGTAATCGAGCATCTTCATCGTCTCACCTCGTAACAAATCATTAGTATTTGATACCAATCACAGTTACAGGTTACGGCTTTTTGATACCTCTTTGTCGATTAATTTATCCCCATCGGCGAACGGTCGATTTTGAGCCATGTAAGGTTGTATATGCAGTCTGCTCAACGAATCAAAATTCCGTCAGCTTTCAGCCCGTTATGCAAAAAACCAGCTAGTACGTATAGGTATATCCACCCGCATCACCGCGGTTAAACGACTTGACGTACTCGATCGCCTGGCCGCTCGCATCGAAGCTCACGCACTCAAGCGTCAAGGCAAGATCGCCCTGCTCCAGTCCAAGCAGGCCGGCATCTCGCGCGCCCAGCGCTTCGATATCGAGCTTTTCCTGTGCCATGACCGGCTTTCGGCCCAACATCTCATAGGTCTCGTACAAACTGAAGACCGACACGTCAATATCTTCGATTGTGGGAAACAGCAGGCACGGGATGAACGCCATCTCAATCAATACGGGATCGCCGTTGACGCAGTTCAAACGCCGAATCGAATACAGTAAATCGTCCTCGGCAATACCAAACAGGTTGGCATAATATGGGCCCGCATAACGCTTGGAACGCGCGAGGATGCGGACGGACGGCTCGCCGCCCGAAGCACGAACCGATTCGCGAAAGCCTCCCGTTCGCTCGTAGGCAACGGGCACTTTCTGTGCCACAAACGCGCCCTTTCCGCGGACGCGTCGAATCTGCCCACGCCGAACCAGCTCATCGACAGCGCTTCGGATGGTCAAGCGCGTCGTACCAAATTCCTCGGCGAGGTCCTTTTCGGACGGAATCATGGAACCCGCAGGATATATACCGCGCTCGATACGCTCCTCGATGCGGCGTCGAATGCGCATATAAACCGGGGTGGCATCTACTGTTTCAGCCATTGTTCACCTGCCACGCTCCTCATGCCGTTCTTTTCGCCGTTATCGGCAAAGCGGAACTTTGTGGGCAAAATCACCGATTTGCAATGCTCCACAAAACGCATGTCCTTATCAAATTCTATCGTGCTCTCATAGAACACCGGCGTTCCCTCTTCTTGCTGGAGCAACTCGGCCTCTTCGGCGTTCAAACGCGAGATGGAGATATGCTCACGTCCATGCTCAACGCGCACGCCACCTTCTTTGAGCAAGACATCGTAAAGGCTCTCACACTCAAAATCGTGATCGGGAAGCGCGGGGCACAGGGACAGGTTAACGTGAGCCGTCTCGATTGACGCCGGCTCGCCCTCAATAAGTCGAACACGCTGCATGCGGAGCAAAGGAGCGCCTACAGCAACCCCAAGCTTGTCGGCAAGCGCCTCATCCGCCTCGATGGCCCCGGTGGAAACCAGACGAGAAGAGGGGTGCAGGCCGGCAGTCCGCACAGCATCGGAGAAGTTATACGTTTCCTGAAAGATATTGAGCGGTTTGGGAGGACACACATACGTACCCGATCCGCGACGGCTCTCGAGCGTTCCACACGAGATGAGCCGCGTGATACCGGCGCGCAACGCCGTACGCGAAACGCCAATCTCTTCGCACAGCACGCGCTCGGCCGGCAGGCGGTCGCCGCCGGCAAGCTGATGGTGCTGGATATACCAAAGAATCCCCTCGACAGCACGATCTTTGGGGGGAATTGCATAAGATTCGCCTGCCATTGCACAGACTCCTCGTTCAGAAACGTATGTCGCCAAAATTAGGCCAGACCACCCATGGCATCAAATTCGGCCTTGATCTTCTCGGCGACATTCCGATACGACTTATACAGGCTTGAATCGCGTTTGACTTCATCGGTCATAACGGGAATCTCTAAGTTGGAAACCTCGTCTTTTCCCGTCTGAACCGCCACAATAACGCCCATACCAAGACACATATTACGCTTTGCCGCATTTATTTTTGCCGCCTTGGCAGGATTTGCCAGAATACGCTGGGCAAATTCTTGTTTCGAGGCCACTTCTTCGGCCTCAGGATTGCCAGCTTCCACCACCTCGCACTGCAGCACATCCGCGTAGTCAAAAATCCTCGGGGTCGCGCCGCGCTGATGCACGGCCCACTTGCGACGCGTGGCATCCTGGTAGATAGCCGGCAAAAACGTAAAGCGCGGCGGGTCCAAAATCGTGTCCGTGATGGTAAACACATCGGGATCAAAGGCATCCTGCGGGTTTTTCTTCTTGAACAGCCCCATATCAGACTCCCGTACTAACACTTAACAACTCGAGCTAAATATAGCACCAATTTCAAGTCGCCGCTTTAGCGCATCGGTGCATGGCATCTATAGCTCGCTCAGCGGGAAATACACAGACGAGACCCGGGGCGGGGTGCTTGGTTTTGAGAAGTGGGCTTCGCGAACTTCCAAA
>NZ_QSTQ01000040.1:0-4536 GCF_003438275.1 Collinsella sp. OM07-12 | reverse complement strand
GTCGGGGCCGGATCCATCACCCGTTTCCTAGACTGTTAAAATTTTTTTTATCCCCGTCCCAGAAAAATCATCGGGCGTGGTCTTGGGCAAACGGTCTAGTTACGCTTGAGGTGGACGACGGTTTCGCAGTGGAAGGTTTGCGGGAACAGGTCGACTGGCGTGATCTTTACGGGGGAGAAGGTGCCTTCTTCGACAAAGCGTTTGAGATCGCGCGCCAGGGTGGCCGGGTCGCAGCTCACGTAGGCGACATCGCGAGCACTCGTGCTGGCGATAAGGTCGATCGCCTCGGGGGCGAGGCCTGCACGCGGCGGGTCGACCACCAGGACATCGGCGTCCTGATCGGGGAACTCGCGCACCGCGTCGCCGCCGATGACATCGACGTTATCGAGTTTGTTGATCTCCAGGTTACGGCGCAGGTCGCGCACGGCCGGGCCGTAGGCCTCGACGGCGGCAACAAAGTCGCAGCGGCGGGCGAGCGGCAGGGTGAAGGTTCCAGCTCCGCAATACAGGTCCACGGCAAGTTCGTCTTCCTGCGGGTCGAGCGCCTCCATGACAAGCTCGATCAAAATCTCGGCACCCTTGGTGTTGACCTGGAAAAACGACGGGGCCGAAAGGCGCATCTGGCCGTCGGCGATGTTCTCGGTCCAGGAGCCCTCACCGGCGAGCATCTCAACCTTGGAGACGCGGCGGGCCTTCTTCTCACCCTTGCTCATAATGCGCACTATGCTCGTGGGGTGTGCGGCGTCTGCCAGCACGCGCGAGACTTGCGAGCGCGGGAACGAGCCCGTGGGCGTCCAGAGCGCGACCTCGAGCGCTTTGGTGCGACGCGAGGCGCGAATGCCCACGCGCTCCAAGCCCAGGTCGTGGCTGCCGCTCAGATAGTTAAGCGCGCCGACGACCGATTTGAGCGCCTTGGGAAAACGCTTATCGAACAGCGGGCACGAATCGACGGTCACGATCTTGCTGGGATCGACGCCGTGCATGCCAAGACGAACGCGGCCGTTAACGACGGTCGGTTCGAGCTCAATTTTATTGCGGTAGCCCCAATCGTCCTTGGTGTGGCGGATGGGCTGCACCAGCTCGTCGACTTGCTCAGGGGTGAACTTGCCGATGCGCTCGAGCGTGGAGCGCAGGTTTTGCTCCTTGGCGGCAAGCTGAGCGGTGCGCGAGAGATTGCCCCACGAGCAGCCACCGCAGGCGCCCACGAAGGGGCAGGGAGGCTGAATTCGATCGGGGCTCGGCTCAAGAATCTCGGTGGCGCGGGCGCGCATAAACGACTTGCCGTCCTGCACGATTTCGACCTCGACGGTATCGCCCGCCACGGCGCCCTGCACAAATACGGCCTTGCCGTTGTCGGCGTGCGCCAGACCATCGGCGCCATACGTCATCGATTCTATGGTGAGCTTCATATTCCTGCCTGTCATTCGCGTTGTTGTCCGCAACCATGGTAGCAGGGAAAAGCGCCCCGTACCTGAGGCATTCCTCAAATACGGGGCGCTTCTACAAACGTCTATTTCGTCTTGCCGGTAATGAGCGTCTTAAGGCCTAAGCCGATCAGGCCCAGACCCATACGCACGCGGCCGGGGCGATGGCGCTCGATGGCCTTGGTCTTGCCGGCGGGTTTCTCGCGGCGGGCGCTTGCATGGGGCGCGGACTTGACGGTCTGCGGCCGAGGCTGGGGCTGGGGCTGGGGCGCAGGCTCAGGTTCGGATTCCAGGTCGGGTTCAATGACGGTTGCCTGGACCTTCTGGACCTTGGGAACGTCCGCCTGGGGCTTGGGCTTGGGGCCCAGAACAGGTGCGGATTCCGGTTTTGCTTTGGCGACGGGCTCCGAAGCCACGGCTGCGGACTCGGCGTTGCGATAAGCGCGCTCCAACAGGAACTCCTGCGAGTTAAAGGGCTTCTCACCCTCTTTTCGCTCTACGGGAACCCAGGTGCCGTCGCTCGTCAGGCTGCGTGCCTTCACGTTGTCGCGCAGCTGCACGCCCATGTACTCGTGCACCAGCGCGCGGCAGGTGGGGTCGAGCACGGGGAAGGCGATCTCTACGCGATGCTCGGTGTTGCGCGTCATCATGTCGGCAGAGCTCAGGTAGATCATGTCCGAGTCCACGCCGAAGGCATAGACGCGCGCGTGCTCCAAGAAGCGTCCGACGATAGAACGTACGTGCACGTTTTCGGTCTTGCCCGCAATGTTGGGCTTCAGGCACGAGATGCCGCGGATGATCATGTCCACGCGCACACCGGCACACGATGCCTCGGCGATCTTGTCGATGACCTCGCGGTCAGTCAACGAGTTGAGCTTAAAGAATACGCGCGCGGGCTCGCCGGCGAGAGCGCGTTGGATCTCGCGGTCCAGACCGCGCATGATGAGTGGCTTAAGGCCGACGGGCGCCACGCCCAAAAAGCGGTAGTCGCCGCGCAAGTTGCCCAGCGACAGGTTGCGGAAGAACAGGTTGGCGTCTTCGCCGATCCCGGGATGGGCGGTCATGAGCATAAAGTCGCTGTAGAGCTTGGCCGTCTTCTCGTTAAAGTTACCGGTGCCCAAAAGCGTGAGTCGGGTGAGCGCCATGCCCTCGCGATAGGTGAGCTGGCAGATCTTTGAGTGGCATTTAAAGCCCTCGGAGCCATAGATAACGGTGCAGCCCGCTTCTTCCAGACGCTCTGCCCACTCGATGTTATTTTGCTCGTCAAAGCGCGCGCGGAGCTCCATGAGCACCGTGACCTCTTTGCCGTTCTCGGCGGCGTCAATCAACGACTCGCACAGACGACTCTGCTTGGCCACGCGGTAGAGCGTGATGCGCAGCGAGATGCACTCGGGGTCGTAGGCGGCCTCGTGTACCAGGTCCAGGAACGGATTCATGGCCTCGTAGGGGTAAAAGAGCAACTTGTCGCCCTGCAGCACCTGCTCGCGAATGGAGCGGGACATGTCGATGGTGGGGTTGGGCTGCGGCTTAAACGGCGTAAAGAGGAGCTCGTTGCGCAGGTGCTCGGGAATTTTGCCCTCGATGCCAAAGACGTAGTCCAGGTCGAGCGGGATATCGCAGGTAAAAACCGAGCGGCGCGAAAGCTCAAGCGCTTTGCGGATGGTCTTGAGCGTCGCCTTCTCGAGCGAACCGGAGACGGCAAGCACCACCGGCTGCAGGCGCAAGCGCTTTTTGAGGATGCGCTTCATGTGCTGGCGGTAATCCTCTTCCTCCTCGACGCCCTCGCCGTCCGGGTCGATATCGGCATTGCGGGTGACGCGGATCAGAGCGCGGTCGAGCGGCTTATAGGAGCCAAAGCAGCTGTCCAAGCAGGCAAGAATGACGTCCTCGAGCAAGATGTAGGAGTAGGTGCCGGCGGGCGAGGGAATCTCGACCACGCGGTTCATCGAGGCGGGAATCTCGATGAGGCCCAGCAGACTTTCCTCGTCCGTGACACCGTCCAGTCCGCAAGCTAGATAGAGTGCGCCGTTGCGCAGGTTGGGGAAGGGGTGGCGCGGGTCAATGACCAACGGCGAGATGACCGGCGACACGTAGGCCTGGAAGTAGCGGGTGACAAAGGTGCGCTCCTCGGGCGTAAGCGAATCGACGCGAGCGCGGTGAACGCCCAGGGCGTCGAGTTTGCCCTCGATGCTCTTGAAGATGGACTCCCAACGGGTAAGGAGCCCGGGCATTTCGGCCATGACGGCATCGACCTGTTCGGAGGCGGTCATATTGCTCTTGTTATCGACAGGCTGTTTTTTTAGCTCTGCCAGGTCGGACAGGCCGCCCACGCGCACCATGAGAAACTCATCGAGGTTGGACTCGAAGATCGACACGAACTTTAGACGCTCGAACAAAGGAACGGTCTCGTCGAATGCCTCGTCAAGCACGCGGTTATCAAAGCGTAGCCAGCTGAGCTCTCGGTTCTGCGTATACGAGAAGTCGCGCGGCGGTTTGCGCAGCTTTGCGGCGGCTTGCTTCTTTTCGATTTTGCTCGACATATGCATCTGTCCGTTCAGTCCCTACAGGGGACGGTAGCCTAACACTGTTCTCTATTGTCTCAATTTAGTCGACCTATGGCACGGGCGTATCGCGCGAACGGTATCTTTACCTACTTCTAACGCTGACGAGCCGAAGCACTTACGTCCGGTGCCTTGAGTAAGCGATCTATATCCTCACTCAACTGGTGAGAATGTATGAATAAGAATGATAGCAAGCTGAATATAATCGAATGTAGGTCGAATCGAGGACAAGCGTCATATATATGCAGAAAACCGTTTTCTCTATGCAATTTTGAATCATGGATAACTTTGAGTGTGGAATCTTGATTTCTTAGAAAAATAACGTTTACCTAGGAAAATCTGCTTTACGAAACTGAAGTGCATCATGGGAAATCATATGCGATATACCGTTCATCGTACTTTGCTGACCGTTCGGGGGCGAGGTGGAATTGCGGGTGGAAATTGGATATAACTAGAGCTGTCAGCAAGCAGCGTCCCATATGGAGGGGCGCTGATACATTCGGCCAGTAAGGCCCGAAAGAAAGGTAGGAGGCCATGACGAAAGGTCTGCA